>CAYYBK010000085.1:0-7912 GCA_964470015.1 uncultured Syntrophales bacterium | reverse complement strand
GAGCGGCTGAAGGAGCACGACTGGAAATCGTGTGTATGCCCACAAAGGTGTACCGGGGGTTCGAATCCCCCTCTCTCCGCCAGTTAAAAAGCTGAAGCAGCCAATTCTTTATTTTTAATAGCCGGATTTTCACCCTGTTGGTGCTGCGGTATCGAAGCAATTGATCATATTCATCTCCTGCTGATGTGAACCCGGGAAGGCCCGTAATCAGGCTGACGTTCCTTAGTTAAAAAACTGTTTTTGCGGATTAAATTGTTTTACCGGCTGATGATTGCCGAAAATCACGAAGATGGAAAAGGTGCATTATCCATTCAGGAAAGACATTGAAATCTTTTTTAATCTTCAGCCAATTTCACCGTAATGAGAGAAAAGATGACAAAAACAAATGAATTACAGTGGCACAGTTTAAATGAGGCGGAAGTCCTGAATGGCGCTGATACCACGATCCGTCAAGGATTGGCCTCCGCTGAGGCTATTCAACGCCGGAATAAATTCGGGTTGAATGCGATCACGCAACAAAAAGGAACTTCTCCGTTTATTCTTTTTCTGCGGCAATTTCATCAGCCGTTGATTTATATTCTGATCACCGCCGGCGTGATTACGGCGTTGCTCGGTGAATTGGTCGATTCGAGTGTTATTTTCGGCGTTGTGCTGGTTAATGCGCTGATCGGTTTTATCCAGGAGGCCAAGGCGCTGAAAGCCATAGATGCCTTGGCCAAGGCCGTAACCAGCGAAGCAACGGTTGTCCGGGACGGCAAAAAACAGAGGATTAATGCGGAAGAGTTGACTTTCGGTGATGTTGTTTTGTTGCAGTCCGGGGATAAGGTGCCGGCAGATATGCGTCTTTTACAGGTTCGCGAGCTGCAGATTGACGAAGCGGCGCTGACCGGCGAATCGGTGCCCGTTTTAAAGCAAATGGGGATCCTGGCGCCGGATACCGTTCTCGGCGATCGTACCAACATGGCTTATTCTTCGGCGCTGGTTACTTACGGGACCGGCACCGGCATTGTCACGGCGATAGGTAATGATACGCAAATTGGCCGGATCAATCAGATGATCGCTTCGGCCGATGTCCTGGCGACTCCTTTGACGGAAAAAATCGCCCACTTCAGTAAATGGCTGCTGTATGCCATTTTGGCACTGGCTGCTTTTACCTTCTTTGTCGGACTGTGGCGGGGAGAGTCGTGGCTGCATATGTTCATGGCGGCGGTCGCTCTGGCCGTGGGAGCGATTCCGGAAGGATTGCCGGCGGCGCTGACGATCACGCTGGCGATCGGTGTTGCCAAGATGGCAAAACGTCATGCGATTATCCGTAAACTGCCGGCGGTGGAAACACTGGGCAGTACGTCCGTAATATGCACCGACAAAACGGGAACGCTCACCCAGAACCAGATGACTGTGCAAATGGTAATGGCCGGCAATGAATTGTTCGATGTGACGGGTGTCGGCTATGCCCCGCAGGGCGATTTTAAAACCAAGGATCGCCTTGTCGATATTCGTGATAATGCCGCGCTTAGGGAATGCCTTCTTGCCGGTCTGTTATGTAATGATTCCCGTCTCGTGTCGGGGCCGGAAGGCTGGAAAATTGAAGGAGATCCGACGGAGGGTGCATTGATAACGGCGGCGCAAAAGGCCGGTCTGCTGCGTAAAGAGCTTGCGGAAAGAATGCCGCGCGCCGATGCGATTCCCTTCGAGTCACAACACCAGTATATGGCAACGCTTCACGATGATTTGGATAAAGGCAGAAAAATTGTCTATCTGAAGGGATCTGTGGAAAGTGTTTTAATCCGGTGCAACGATAAATTGCTTGCCGACGGAGCTATTGGAATGCTGAATGCCGAGGAGCTATTCCGACAGGCCGAGGAACTTGCCGGCAGAGGTTTACGCCTGCTTGCTTTCGCTTGCCTGGAGGTCGCAACGGACAAGAATACGATTTCCCATGAAGATGTAGGGCAGGGATTGACCTTTCTGGGACTGCAGGCCATGATTGACCCGCCCCGTCCGGAGGCAATTACGGCGGTTAAAGCATGTCAGACAGCGGGCATTACAGTAAAAATGATTACCGGAGATCACGAACGGACTGCACTGGCTATTGCCCGGGAAATCGGTATCGCGGATAAAACGGAAGGCGGTGAACGGTCTCCTGTCCTCAACGGCAGAAAAATCGCCGTGCTGTCCGATCGCGAGCTTGCAGATTATGCCGCTTCTACTTCCGTCTTCGCCCGGGTGGCGCCGGAGGATAAACTCCGTCTGGTCAAAGCCCTGCAGACGAGAGGTGAAAGTATCGCCATGACCGGTGATGGAGTTAACGACGCTCCCGCCCTGCGTCAGGCGAATATCGGTATTGCGATGGGAATTACCGGGACGGATGTGGCCAAGGAAACGGCGGATATGATTCTCACTGACGATAATTTCGCTACTATTGAAGCCGCTGTGGAGGAAGGACGCGGCGTATATGATAATCTGATCAAATTTATTACCTGGACGTTGCCCACGAATTTCGGTGAAGGATTCGTGATTCTGGCTGCGGTGATCGCGGGTATCGCGCTGCCGATCACACCGGTGCAAATACTCTGGATTAATATGACCACGGCGGTGCTTTTGGGGCTCATGCTTGCCTTTGAGCCCAAAGAACCGGGCATCATGAACCGTCCGCCCCGTCCGCCCCATGAGCCTGTTCTTACCGTTCCGTTAATCATTAGGATCGGTATTGTCGGGTTCATGCTTTGTGCGGGAGCTTTCGGTTTCTTCGAATGGGCCGTCCAGACGGGCAGAAGCGAAGCGGTCGCCCGCACGATTGCCGTCAATGTATTTGTCATGGGGGAATTGTTATATCTGTTCAACTGCCGCTCGCTGCGTCATTCCATGTTCCGGCTCGGTTTGTTTTCCAATTACTGGGTACTGGCCGGTGCCTTTATAATGTTGATTTTGCAGATTGTTTTTACCTACGTTCCCCTGATGAACAGGGCGTTCGGAAGCGCACCGATCAGTCTGAAAGATTGGCTGTTATGCATTGGAGTTGGAATTATAATCTACCTTGTAATTGAAATGGAAAAGAAGGTTCAGGAAAAATTTTTCCCGCTGAAGGCGGAAGCCCGGACGGAAGCATAATCAGCCGCCGATTGCAAAGGTGATAACAGATTAAGATTATTTATTAAAAAAGCGATAGCAAAAATTTGAGTTGATTCCTGGTCATTTATCCATTAAAAGTCAAAACTCGAATAATTTTTGTTAAGATTGTGGCCGGGTCCCGCGCAACGGAGGCTTGTGAACCCCGTCAGGTCCGGAAGGAAGCAGCGGCAGCAATGTCCGCCGTGTGTTGCGGCAAACCTGGCCACCAATTTAATTAATGCCGTTTCGTTTTTCCGGGCTGACATGGCGGTTAGTGGCGGTATCTGCATGTCGAGAAAACCCGTGGCGCCGCAGGCGCAGTAAACTCATGCAGGCGAACCGGCATCAGGAGCCCACTTGGAATATCTCGTTCTCGCCCGCAAATTCCGGCCGCGGTCTTTTGCCGAGGTTACGGGGCAGGATCATGTAGTGAAAACCCTGTGCAATGCCATCAGCCAGGGGCGTGTGGCGCACGCATTTCTTTTTAGCGGGCCCCGCGGCGTGGGCAAAACATCCGTTGCCCGTATTTTGGCCAAGGCGCTCAATTGCGTAAAAGGTCCGACGGCCATACCCTGCAATGACTGCGCGAATTGCCGGGAAATTACGGACGGCTCTTCGCTGGACGTTCGGGAAATCGACGGTGCTTCCAACCGCGGTATTGATGAAATCCGCGAGCTGCGGGAAAATGTTAAATTCGCTCCGGCTGCCGCCAAATATAAGATTTACATCATTGACGAAGTCCATATGCTGACGCGGGAAGCGTTTAATGCGCTTTTAAAAACGCTGGAAGAACCGCCCGCCCATGTCATCTTTATTTTTGCCACAACCGAGAACCATAAAGTTCCCGCGACCATCCTTTCCCGCTGCCAGTGCTATGATTTCCGCCGTATTTCTCTGCAGGAAATTGCCGGGAATCTGGAGAAAGTTGCCCAGGCTGAAAAAATAGAGATCAGCGCAACGGCTCTTTCCTGGCTTGCTGAAGCCGGAGACGGCAGCATGCGCGATGCTCAAAGTATTTTCGATCAGGTTATTTCTTACGCCGGTACGAATGTCGCGGATCGTGATGTGGAAGAAATTCTGGGACTGATGGACCGGAAATATCTTTTCCGTCTTTCCGCTGCTGTTCTGCAAAAGGATGCGGGCGCCTGCCTCATCATTCTGGAAGAAGCCTACCTTGCCGGACTGGATTTGAAACATTTTTATCAGATGCTGCTGAAACATTTTCGCAATATGCTTTTGGTAAAAATTGCCACCGCCGGCAGTTCTTTTTTTGACATTGCTCCGGAACAGGTGGAAAAGCTGCAAGAACAGGTAAAGAATGCCACCCGGGAAACGCTGCAACGCTATGTGGAAATACTGATTACCGAAGAAGAAAGCATTCGCCGCAGCCAGGAGATCCGCTTGAAGCTCGAAACAATGCTGGTCAGAATGGCCTACCTGGAGCCGGTAATTCCGGTAGGGGACATCTTATCGGCGATTGAAGCGGTTGAACAAAGACTGGAACAGGGGATTACGGGGAATAATCTTCCTGTGCAGAAAGCAACCGGACAGCCGTTGATGAAAATGTCCGCACCCTCGCGTCCGGAAAGCACCGCTGCGGCCGGGGCTGCCGAATCCGTAGGTGCGGTACCGGTGTGTAAGCAGGCAATCAATCATGGTGATCTTTCCGCTGATTTTAAAAAATTCGTCAAAAAAGAAAATCCTGTTTTAGGGGCGAAAACGATTTCCGCGGAAACGATCAGTTTCGCCGACGGCAATCTGACTTTGAGCTTTCCCAAAGGCTATGTCTTTCTGGAAAATATCAGTGAAAGACAGCAAGTAGAGCAGCTGGCACAGATAGCGAAAAAATTTTTTCACGAAGACGTCACGGTAAAAATAGTGGCTGTCGAAGTTGACAAAAATAACGGGCTGAACAACGGCGGACGCGCCAAAGCTAGTAGTGTGAACGACATTAAACGTGAAGCAATGAATAATCCCCTTTTACAGAAAGTTATGGATGAATTTGCCGGGGCGGAGATCGTGGAGATCAGGACAAGGACAGATAAAACACAGGAGGTATAAGCAAAGTGCATAATTTGGGCAATATCATGAAGCAGGCAAAAAAGATGCAGGAAAGAATTGGGCAACTGCAGCAGGAATTGGAGAAGCGGACGATTGAAGCGCAAGCAGGCGGCGGTATGGTCAAGACAGTGGTCAACGGCAAGTTTGAAATAGTTTCCTTGAAGATTGAGAAAGAAGTTGTCAATCCCGAAGATGTAGAAATGCTGCAGGACCTGATTGCCGCGGCAGTCAATGAAGGAATCCGTAAGGCGCAGGAAATGGCCTCGCAAGAAATGGCAAAAATTACCGGTGGTTTGAACATCCCCGGCATGCTGTAAAGGTTATCATGAAAGCATACGCCCAACCAATAAAACGTCTGATCTCCGAACTGGGCAAACTTCCCGGTATCGGCGAAAAAACGGCCGCACGGCTGGCCAATTATATCTTGCGGGCTACGGAAGATGACGTGCGTAAACTCGCCGAAAGCATTATCGAGGTAAAGCGCAAAATAAAATTGTGCCGGATCTGCCTGAATCCGACGGAGGATGATGTCTGTCATATTTGCCTTGATAAAACCCGCGACCAGGAAGTTATCTGCGTTGTGGAGGAACCGGACGCGCTGGCGGCGATTGAAGAAAGCGGCGGTTTCCGGGGTACCTACCATGTTTTGCATGGAGCGTTGGCGCCGCTCGACGGTATCGGTCCGGAAAATTTGCGGCTGGGGGAACTCCAGTTGCGGATTGGCGACGGTCACATCAAGGAAATAATCATCGCCACCAATCCCAACGTCCACGGTGAAGCTACTGCTTTATTGATTACACGCATGTTCCAGGAAAAGAATATCAAATTGACCCGCATTGCCATGGGCGTGCCGATGGGCGGCGATTTGAAATATATTGATAAAATGACGATATCGAAGTCGCTGGAATTCCGGCGGGGTATGTAATTGCCGATGAATATTTCTGGGGATTCGGGCTGATGGATAAGGGAAAAAAGATAAAGAGAACGCTTCGGTCGATTCATTGCAAAAAGATTACACTGGCGGTGCAAAGGCTTTTTGTCGAAGCGAATAGGGATTTGGGGACTGATGTTGTTGACGCATTGAAGGCGTCCCTGTCCCGGGAGGAATCACCGACCGGCCGGCAGGTACTGGAAAAAATAATTGAAAATGCCGCAATTGCCGGTCGGAACAAAATGCCGATTTGCCAGGACACCGGCCTCGCGGTAGTGCTGGCGGAAGTGGGGCAGGACGTTCATGTTGTCGGCGGTGATTTGCGTGCGGCGCTGGAGGAAGGCGTGAGGCAGGCGTACCGGGAAGGGTACTTGCGCAAATCCGTTTGCGATCCCCTCTCCCGCGAAAATACCGGGGATAACACCCCGGCGGTTATTCATCTTGATATCGTGGCCGGGAACCGGTTGAAAATTATTGCCATGCCGAAAGGCGGGGGCAGTGAAAACATGAGCACTGCCCGGATGCTGACGCCGGCGGCTGGTGCCGCAGGCATCAAAAAACTGGTTTTAGAACAGGTTGCCGCGGCCGGCGCCAATCCCTGCCCGCCGATTATTGTCGGTGTCGGCATCGGCGGCGCGCTGGAGCAAGCCTGCTTTTTGGCCAAAAAGGCGCTTTTGCGTCCGGTCGGTCAGCGGAATAAAAAAGATGAACGTCTGGCGCAGCTGGAAGAAGAATTGTATGTTAATATCAATAAATTAGGAATCGGGCCGGCCGGCCTGGGCGGCCGTGTCACCGCGCTTGCCGTCCATATTGAAATGATGCCTTGCCATATCGCTTCCCTCCCGGTAGCGGTCAATATCCAGTGCCATGTGGCGCGGCATAAAGAAACGGTTTTATAAAGAGGCCGCACTGGTTTCTGCAATCAGAAACCGCCGTATATTCTTATCCCAGAAATCTTATTATCCGATCCTTTTCATGATTTTAGCGGGGCACTGGACGATGGTTAGAATTTTATCTATACAAATTAATTGAGGAATGTTACCATGACCGAAGAAACAACACCAAGAAAAATTCAAACTCCGTTAAAGGAAGATCTAATTGCGTCGTTGCAGGCCGGCGAAATGGTGTTATTGAGCGGAGAGGTTTATACCGCCCGCGATGTTGCCCACCGCCGACTCTTCGATGCCCTCGAGCAGGGCAAGCCTCTGCCCATCGATTTACGGACGGCGGTTATTTTTTATGCGGCTCCGACACCCACGCCGCCGGGCGGCATTATCGGGTCGGTAGGCCCGACTACAAGTTACCGCATGGATGCTTTTACTCCGCGGTTGATCGCCGGCGGCTTGAAAGCAATGATCGGCAAAGGCATGCGTTCGCCCGAAGTTATTGCGGCGATTCAAGAAGGCAAAGCGGTGTATTTCGGTGCCATCGGAGGGATCGCCGCCCTGACGGCGCAATGCATCAGGCAGGTGGAACCGGTGGCCTATGAAGATCTGGGTCCGGAAGCCATCCGGCGGCTCACTGTTGTCGATATGCCTTTAATAGTCGTCAATGACGCCCGGGGCAATGATTTATACCGGAGCGCCCGGAATAAATGGCACGTAATATGCTAACTCTTTTAGGGTTTTTTTTGCAGTGCAAAAATTTATTGACAGAAAAATACAAATATAATAACGATTCGCCTCAATTTGTTTTGCACAATTACTAAGCTAGCAGGGGAGATGAAAATACATGATAGAAGTTAGATGGCACGGTAGGGGCGGCCAGGGGGCAGTAACATCCGTGGAGCTGCTTGCTCAGGCTGCCATT
>CAYYBK010000084.1:5639-7916 GCA_964470015.1 uncultured Syntrophales bacterium | reverse complement strand
GACTATGATGAAGAGCTTTCCCGTGCTGCGGAAAAAGTGTTGAGCTCGCCGGAAAATTCAGTGCCTACCAATATATGATATGATGGAAAATTCGGAAACAACAGACTTGACTCTATTCGTCCGCACATCCGGCGAAGATATATCACGCTGGGATCGCCGGCGTATCGTGGATGCACTGGTGCGCGAGGCGGCCATTGATCATAATCTGGCGGAAGAGATTTCCAAGGAAGTGGAAAAACAGATATTTTCTTCGAGCATCGGTCTCCTGACAACTGCTTTGATTCGTGAAATGGTTAATGCCCGGCTTGTGGAGCGGGGGCTGGAAAAGGAGCGCCGCCTGCACGGTCGGCTGGGGTTCCCTCTTTATGATGTCCGGCAATTGATATTGCACCCGAATAGGGAAAATGCCAATATCCCTCACTCTCCGGAGGGGACGAACCTGCTTTTTGCAGAGGGCATCAAAAGAGAGTTTTCCCTTTACGATGTTTTTCCTCCTGAAATCGGAGAAGCACATGCCGCGGGGGATATCCACATTCACGCCCTGGGTTATATCGACCGGCCCTACAGCTGTTGTCAATCGCTGGAATATCTGAAAATAAACGGACTGAAGCTTCCGCAGTCGATCAATTCCGCAAAACCGGCCCGGCATGCGGAAGTATTACTGGCGCATATGGTCCGCTTCAGCGCAGCACTGCAAGGGCACTTTACCGGGACAATAAGCTGGGATGCACTCAATATTTCCTTTGCCCCTTATCTGGCGTATATGACCGAAAGGGAAGTGCGGCAGTTCGCCCAGATGCTGGTGTACGAGTTTTCGCAACTCTCCGCCACGCGCGGTGGCCAGGCACTCTACACGGATATTCATATTTATGCTGATGTTCCGGAGCAATGGGCGCAACTTCCGGCCATCGGCCCGGGGGGAACGCCAACCGGCAAAACTTACAGCGATTATGCCAAAGATGTGCGGCGTTTCGCCGCAGCTCTCTGTGATGTATTCCAAAAAGGCGATGCAACGGGCAAACCGTTCATATTACCGCGACCACTGCTGCATGTTTCGGCGACGGTTTTAAAGAGGAAAGAATCTTTGCTCTTGCTGCAGCGGGCTTGTGCGGTGGCTGCCGTTAAAGGCAATATGTGTTTCGTTTTTGACCGGGGTGAAGATGCCGCCTCTTTTGCCTGTTTGAAGGCCTGGGGAAATGATATGCGATGCGCGCAGGATGCTGAAAAACCCTGGCGATTGCGCACGGCGGCGATCCAGAGCGTGTCGATAAATTTACCGCGCATTGCTTATCGGGCTGCCGGTGATGAAAAAAAATTGCGGGATCTGCTGCGGGAAGTTACGGTGCGGGCCGTAGAAGCCCATATTTGCAAAAAAGACTTTTTGGAAAAACTTTTGTCTTACGCCGAAAACGGACCGCTGTCCCTGCTGGCAATGGATAATGACGGTCTCCCCTATTTGCGAATGAGCAGTGTTTTTTATATTGTTGGACTGGTTGGCCTCAATGAACTGGTCCGGATACACCTGGGTAAGGAACTGCATGAAGCGCCGGAGGCAGGCAACTTCGGATTGCAGGTCGTAGAGTGTTTACACGATGAAATAAAGCGCCTGAGCAAAAAGTTCGGCATGACGTTTGTACTCGAACAGTCACCGGCGGAAACAACTGCTTACCGCTTTGCCCGGTTGGATTTGAAATACTTTTCTCCGGCCGCCGGCCGCTATGTCCAGGGTGATATAGCTTCCGGCGCCGTTTATTATACCAATTCCACTCATTTGAATGCTGGTGCCGATGTCTCCCCGCTGCAACGGGTGATCCGGGAAGGAGAATTTCATAAATATCTCGGGGGCGAGGTAATTACTCATCTGCATCTGGGTGCGGGATTCCCGGATGAGGAGGATATCAACCGTTTCGTGCATGATGTATTTCATCATTCCGCAAACCGGCAAATTGATTTTTCGCCGGAATTCACATCATGTTCCGCCTGCAATCAAACCGCCCGCGGTTTGCACGAAAGCTGCATTTATTGCGGCTCCGCGGACATCGAAGGCATTGCCCGACTCACCAAATACTACAGCAAAATCTCCGACTGGAACAAAGGCAAGCTGGCCGAATTAAAAAATAGAAAAATCAACGAAGATTTTAATAAATAGGCAATGTCAGTCCGGCGGTCGCAGATCGGGTAGCGCAATGATGAGCGCTGAAAGAGTGAACAGCAATGAAGGTAGCGGGTAATCTGAAGCATATCCGTCTGCTGCCGGATATCGGCGGACTTAGCTTG
>CAYYBK010000084.1:0-5629 GCA_964470015.1 uncultured Syntrophales bacterium | reverse complement strand
TGGTTTTTCTCCGATATGAAGATAAGTGATGCCGAAGGTAAGGGAATATTTTTCAATGTTTATCATGCCGGTATTTTCCATCAGCCGGGCAAATGCCGCCGGCGGCGGGAAAGTCATGATGGAATCGGCCAGATAATAATAGGCTGCGGTATGGGAAGAAAATATTTTCGTAAGTAAAGGAAGCAGATGGTTAAGATAGAAATAATATAGATATTTCAGAAACCGGTTTTGGATGAATGTCATTTCCAGAATCATCACCCGTCCCCCCGGTACGGTAACGCGCAGCATTTCTTTTAAGGCCTGTGCTCTGTCCGGAATATTTCTTATTCCGAAGGCGATTGCCGTAACGTCGAAGCTATTATCGTCAAACGGCAGGTTAAGCGCGTCAGCCTGGATCAGCGCAATCCTCGCCGCAAGGTTCTTCCGGGCTATCTTATCAGTCCCCAGATGCAGCATTGCCGCGACGAAATCGATGCCGGCAACCCGAATGCCGGGATAACGCATAGCGGCTCCGATGGCTAAATCTCCCGTGCCGCAGGCGACATCGAGCAGTCTGTCGGTTTTAAAAAAAATCATTTTTTTTACGGCATAGCGGCGCCAGGCGATATCGCGGCGGAGGCTGAGCAGGTGGTTCAGGAAATCATATTTTGCGTTAATTGCAGAAAAGATTTCCTTGACGATGACAATCCTTTCCCGATCACTGCTGCCGTTTACCCGCGGATATTTTTGCTTTGTCGGGAGGCCCATTCTAAAATCCTTTTCCGATCCGTCGCTCACTGCCGCGCAGGTAAAACCTGCCGGCGGCCGGGCATTATCCTCCTCCGGTCTGGATGCGGTGATGATTACGCCGGCATGGATTATAAAAACGAAATAATTCCGGCGGCGCCGGACAGCATTATACTGCCTCGATAGTGGAGGTCGGTTTGCTGGCAATGTTATAGGTGACACTGACCACTTCCGGAATCTCTTTAGTTATTTTTCCGGCTATTTTTTCCAGCAAATCGAAAGAGAGTCTGGTCGGCTGAGCCGTCCTTGCATCCAGACTGTTCCAGCAGCGGATTTCAATTTGATTGCCGAAGACCCGCCTGTTGTTGCGTATTCCCGTTACCCTGTCTTCGTGCAGTATGGCTAGATACTGAAAGGCAACGATACCGGCAAGCGCCGCTTCGGTGATGGCGGTGGCTTTGCGAACGATGCTGATTTTGGAGGGGGTTACCTCGCCGATAACGCGCGCGGCCAGAGCCGGTCCGGGAAAGGGAATGCGCGCAAAAATATTTTCCGGGAGCCCCAGTCCTTTTCCTACTTTGCGGACCCCGTCTTTGCGCAGTTGGATCAACGGTTCAAGAATTTTGTAGCCGAATGCTTTCTGCGGATCGATGCCGAGCTGCTCAAAAACATTGTGCTGTCTCTTGATTCCGGCGACAGTTTCATCGACATCCGTCAGGATTGTTCCTTGCAGGAGGTATTTTGCCCTGCTTTTGATAATCAGCTTGCGGAATATTTTTTTATAAAATGTCTGCGTTATGGCTTCTCTTTTTTCTTCCGGATCGGTAACGCCTTTCAAGGCGGCGAAAAACTCCCTGGAAGCATCGAGCACCTCGACGTGAATACCCAATTTTTTGAACTGGGCCGCTACCTTGGCCGGTTCCCCCTGCCGCATAATGCCGTTGTCGATAAAGTATGTCTTTAAGTTATTGCCGAGCGCTTTATGACCGAGTGCAGTTACCACCGACGAGTCGACACCACCGGAAAGCGCATTGATGGCCAGCCCGCCGCCGACGGTTTCTCTGATTTCCCGGACTTTTTCCCCGATAAATTTCTCCGTATTAAGATTTTTTGCCTTGATTTCCTTGATTTTCATAATAAAGGCTCCTTTTGGATATGGGATATAATTATGATGCGACACTTTATTAAATTAAATCATGCTCCGTTTCAAGTACTAAAGTATAATAATGTAAAATTAAACGGCAGTTGAGATACTGAAGAATTCCAGTTGTAAATTTTTCCCGCCCGGTTTAAAGATACCGCTTGGCTGTTGGCTGATTTGAAAAATAATTTCAAAAAAGGGGATGATCGGATGGAAGCAATTAAAATTATGCCGTGCCTGGATATGAAAGAAGGGCGTGTGGTCAAAGGAGTTCATTTCGTTGATCTCCGCGAAGCAGGCGACCCCGTCGAAAATGCCGCATTTTATCAGGCCGAAGGTGCGGACGAACTGGCCATGTTGGATATCGCTGCAACGCTGGAAAACAGAAAGACAAGACTGGAATGGGTAAGGAAGGTCTCCGCCGTATTGCGTATTCCTCTGACCGTCGGCGGCGGCATAGCGACCATCGAGGATATCGGGCTTGTTTTACAGGCGGGAGCGTCAAAGGTTTCCATGAACAGCGCGGCGGTGAAAAATCCTTCTTTGGTCCGGGAGGCGGCGGAAAAATTCGGTTCGGATAAAATAACAGTGGCGATTGACGCTAAAAGGAATACAGCGATGCCTTCCGGGTTTGAACTGGTCGTGGCGGGAGGTACCATGCCCCTGGCGCAAGATGCGGTGGAGTGGGCAAAAAAATGTCAGGAGCTTGGTGCGGGAACAATCCTGCCGACAAGCATGGACGGCGATGGAACTAAGGCGGGGTATGATCTTCAATATACAAGAGCCATTTCCGCCGCCGTTGCTTTGCCGGTTGTGGCCTCTGGCGGAGCGGGAAAGCTAGATGATTTTTATGAAGCGGTGGTAAAAGGCGGAGCATCGATTTTACTGGCTGCTTCCGTTTTTCATTTCCGGTTGCTGAAAATTAAGGAAGTGAAACAGTATCTGGCGGGGAAGGGGCTTCCGGTTTTATGAAAACGAAGGACGGCGCCCGCCGTTTTTAGCCACGTGAACGGCGGGCGCTGTTTTCAGGACGATTTAATTGGAACTTTTATTCCTTTTGCTTTGACTGTCCGGCTTTTCGGGATCGTTATATTGAGGACGCCGTTTTTAAAACTGGCCTCGGCTTTACCCGATTCCGTTTCCGTCGCCAAAGGAATAACGCGATGGAAAGAACCATAAGAACGCTCCATGTAATAACAGTTCTTTCCCTTGTCCTCTTTTTCTTCTTTCTTTTCTCCTTTGATAACGACCGTATCGTCGGCAACGGTCACCTCAATTTCATTTTCATTAACGCCGGGAAGTTCGGCTCTGATGATAAACTCTTTCTCGCTTTCTTTTACATCGACGGAGGGGATAAAGTTCATTTGGGCTTTTGGGTAGAATCCGCGTGAACTTATATCAAATCCCCGGAAGAAGTCGTCAAACAGGTTGTTCATTTCCCTTTGCAAAGAATAGAAGGGATGATTATCTTCATCTTGATTTTTTCTGGCAACAGCCGGTAATAAATTCTTAACTTTCATAATCATTTCCTCCTAGTGGGATTCCGATTCTGCAGGCAAGCCACGACAGAATCGGTCCGTCCAGTTGTCCCGCCATAGGCGGACGTTACTTTAAAACTCCTCCTCTAAGCGGCTTTGACTGCAATCTTTTTCGGTTTGACTTTCTCCGCTTTCGGTAACTCCAACCGCAGTACGCCGTCTTTTACGGTGGCGAATATTTTCTCGCGGTCTATTTCGTCGGATAAAGTGAACGTCCTTTCATAATCGCCGATTTCGTATTCGGAGTAAACGATGCTTCTTTCTTTTGCTTCGTCAATGTTTACCCGTCCGGTGATCGTCAGAACATTTTTCTCCAGCTCCACATCGACGCTCTTGTCATCGGTTCCCGGCATATCGGCAATTAAAAACAAAGCTTCTTTGGTTTCGTAAATATCGACACGCGGCAGGAATGTCTTCACGTTCCGGACCCTTTCCGCTGCTGCCGTATTTTCAGTTTTATGCAGGTCTTTTTCGGACATAATTCTGCGACCTCCTTTCTAGTTTATCTTTATTTTTTTGGGTAAACTTTCTTTTAAGCGGGGCAGTGTGATGCTCAAAACGCCTTTTTCATAACGTGCTTCCACTTTTTGGGTATCGACCGGGAAAGACAGTTGAATCTTGCGTTTGAAACTACCTTGAATTCTTTCCTGCCGCAAATACGTTTCGCCTTCTTTCAGCGCATTGATTTTAGTGGTGCCCGACAATGTAAGGATATCTCCGGTAACTTCAATGGCTATTTTATCTGCATCAATCCCCGGCAGCTCCGCGGCCACTACAGCGCTTTCCATGCTCTCCCAGATGTTAACCGCCGGATAATCCTGCGTCGGTCTTTGTTCAACATTGGAAAAAAGTCGGTTCATTTCCCTTTGCAGACGCAATATCTCCGGGGCGGCATCAGGGAATCCTCTGAATCTCCACAGGTTTGGGGTAAACATACAAAATCCTCCTTTCATCCATAATTTTCTTTAAGCATTTACTATTATTGCTTATTTCCCCTTGCGCAAAAAAAATATATTTATGAAACTTTTATTGTCAAGGCGGGTGTCAATCACAATTGCGAGAAGGAAAAATAACGAGAAATTTCCGCCTGCTGCCCTTGACAGGGCATAGGGGCGTAAATATATTAGGGCCGCTTTGCACGAGAGGCTGTTTCTGCCGCCGGCAAAAAGGAAAAAATGGAAGATCACATAATTAAAATATTCAAGGAAAGCAATCGCGTCAAAGAGACTTTTGTTAATGAAAACCTGAGCAAACTGGTAAATGTTGTTGAGGCAATAACGGCAGCGCTGAAAGCGGGCAACAAAATTTTACTCTTTGGCAACGGCGGTTCGGCGGCCGATGCACAGCATCTGGCGGCTGAATTTGTCAACCGGTTTGTAATTGAGCGTCCGCCGCTTCCGGCGATCGCTCTGACCACGGATACATCGGTCATCACCAGCATTGGCAATGACTATGATTTTTCCGAGATTTTCAGCAAGCAGATAAGAGCAATCGGTCAAGCGGGGGACGTTGCCTGGGGCATCAGCACCAGCGGCGGTTCTTTGAATGTTATGAAGGGCCTGGAAGTGGCAAAGAAAATGGGTTTGCTGGCGGTGGCTTTTACAGGCAAGGATGGGGGAAGCGTTGCTAAAGTAGCTGACTTTTCCATCAACGTTTCTTCTTCTGTCACGGCGCGCATTCAGGAGGCGCATATTACCGCCGGCCATGCCATCTGCGAGTTAGTGGACATCAAACTTTTTCAAAAGCCGGATTTGAAATAATAATTACATTATCCAGAGGTAGCGGTGAAAAAACATAAAAAAGATTATATGGACGAACAGAGCACGGCGGCCGAGGAAAAACAGCCGTCGCCGGAAGAGGGATCCGCTTCCGCCGCTTGTGAAAGCGCTGAACTGGCAGCCAGACTTGCGGAAAAGGAAAAGGAAGCAGCGGCTAATTACGATAAATATCTGCGTGCCGTAGCCGAATTGGACAATTATAAAAAACGTGCCGCCAAGGAGAAGTCCGAAATAATGAAATACGGCAAAGAGGATATAATTAGGGATCTTTTGCCGTTTATTGATTCCATCGACCGGGCGCTGGAGCATGCGGACAATGCCAATGACATACAATCCTTCAAGGACGGGCTGAAATTGATGCAGGAGCAGCTTCTGGCCGGCCTCAAGTTTCCCGGACAGGATCAGCGACTCGAAGTGCTCGATGAACACCTCTTTCAGGCTCTTGG
>CAYYBK010000083.1:0-7990 GCA_964470015.1 uncultured Syntrophales bacterium | reverse complement strand
ACAGCGGACTGTTTGCCGGGGAAAATACGTGAAAATACTGCGGCTGACAGCGGTTTTTCGGCAGGGAAAGCTTTGCTTGGCCGTTACTAAAGGAGGAATTATGAAAAGCAAGAAAGATTTGACGGCGCCATGTGGACTGGATTGTTTCAATTGCGAGCTCTATACGGATAATTTGTCGGAGAAATTAGCGGAAGTGATTCACACCAAAATGGGCATACCCAGGGAAGAAATAGCCTGCAAGGGATGCCGCGAACAGGACGGGAAACATTTCCATCTGGGGCAGCCGAGCTGTGCCACACTTGATTGCGTCAAGGTTAAAGGAGTGTCTTTGTGCTCCGACTGCAATGATTTTCCCTGCGCTTTTTTGGCGCCGACGGCCGATCAGGCGGCCAGGTATCCCCATAACATGAAAGTTTACAATCTCTGCCGGATCAAAAAAGTCGGGATTGACCGCTGGATCGAGGAAGAGGCGGGGAAAATAAGGAAAAAATATTTTACGGAAAAGTTTGTTGTCGGGAAAGGACAGGCTGACTGATAATCCGGCGCTTCCACGATAATCGTTAATTAATCCGCCCGGGAATGCCCGGGCGTTTGGCGCATTTTCCCGGCAGGGGGATTGTTTTGCGTTGACGAAACTTAATCATGTTGACAACGGCGTTTCTCTGCAATATTAGAGGTGTCAAACGTAAAATCAAACTCAAGGAGAAGAAAATGTTTTCTGGTAAATGGATTAAATACGGGCTGCTAATTTTCGGCCTGTTATTTTTTGTAACTTATGTGCTGGAACTGGATGCTTATGCGCGCGTAGGCGGCGGGAGGTCGTTCGGCAGCCGTGGCACGCGTTCCTATTCTGCGCCCGGTTCCCCGGCGACAACACCTTCCAGTCCGTCCCGGCAGGTAGGCCCTTCGCCGGCCGCACCGGCGCCGTCGCAAAGCGGCGGCCTGATGCGAGGTCTGGCCGGTGGTATTGTGGGCGGAATTATCGGGGGGATGCTTTTCCGGAGTCTGGGTTTTGCCGGTGAAAACGGAGCCGCGGCCGGCGGTATCGGCCTGGTGGAAATCATCCTGATCGCCGGGATTCTCTACGGCATCTGGTGGTATTTAAAGAAAAGAAGAAGAGAAGCCGAAGCGAACGCGGGAGCTTACAATATGGCTTCCATGGCGGGGACGCAGCAGGCCGCATATGGGCCGCCCGCGGGACAGCCCCTGCCGGAGGCGGAAATCGACATGGGAATAGGCCATATCCGGCAGATGGACGGCTCCTTTGACGAGCAAAAATTCAAGGAAAAATGTCTCGATGCCTTCTTCAAGGTGCAGGGGGCCTGGGCCAACCGCGATCTGTCCGGTATCCGCGGAATGCTCACTGATGAGATATACCGCATTCTCCAGAGTGACGCCGATGATCTGCGCAGGGAAAAAAGAATAAACCGGCTGGAGAACATTGCCGTACGGTCGGTGGAGTTAACGGAAGCCTGGCAGGAGGCGGGCCATGATTTCATCACGATCCGCTTTACAGCCAATCTGCTGGATTACACCACCGATGAAGCAACCGGCGCCGTAGTCTGCGGCAGCAGAACGGAACCGGTTAAATTCGAAGAATTCTGGACTTTCACCCGTCCGGTGGGCGCCAATTCCTGGCGTCTTTCCGCCATCAATCAACCGTCATGAATGCAAACACGCCCGTCTGCCCTGAAAGGCAGGCGGGCGTGTTGTCTCTTTGGGTAATATCAATTACACATGGTTGCGGAGCTGCAGTTCCCGGGGGTGCGGATTGAGATAAACCTGCTCTTTGAGATAGGGCTCGTCATATTTCCTTACATAATGTTTGAGCAGTGTTACTGGCACGATAAGCGGAATCAACTCTCGGCGATACTGATCGATTACATCCAACAATTCCTGTTTCTCATCGGCGGAGAGATTCTTTTTGAAGTATCCCGTAATATGATGCAGTACGTTTGTGTGTTTCGCCGGCGAAGGCTTGAGTGCCATTGCCGCCATGAGAATCTGTTCATACTGTTTGACAATATCCGCGGCCGGCATCTCCCCGGCATGCGCAACAAGGGCTCCCATCTGCTTCAGATATTTGGGGCTGTGGGCCATAAGCAGCAGTTTATTCTTAGTGTGAAATTCGACAAGACTGCGGATGAGGGGTTTTTTTCTGATGGCTTCGCGGTAGCGCCGGTAAGTGAAAATACGTTCGATAAAGTTTTCCCTTAGCAGCGGGTCATGCAGCCGGCCATCCTCTTCCACGGGTGTCAATGGGAAGTATTCCATGAAAATCCGGGCAAAGATCCCAACGCCGATTTTTCGCGGCATTCCCTTGTCATCGTAAACCTTCACGCGCTCCATCCCGCTGGAGGGGGAATCGCTCTTGAAAATAAAACCGCAGATATCTTCGGCTTGCAGAGCGGCCACACGCCTGTATGCCCAGGCTTCCATGCGCTGCGTATAATCGATATTTGTTTTCGTTGTCATCAGCCGCGGCTTTTGCGGATTGCCTGTAAGTCGCAGGGTCTCCCGCGGCACGCCCATGCCGCACTCCACTTCGGGACACACCGGCACATAATGGACATACTGGCCCAGCGTGTCCCGCAGGAACCGGTCGAGCGCATTGCCGCCGTTGTAACGCACGTTTTCGCCCAACAGACAGGTACTTATGCCGATTGGTATTTTATCTGGGTGCATTAATTTTCCCCTCCTCCGCCGATCAACGGCAGAACATTATCCACGTGAAAGCAAAGCAGATATTTATGGCCTTTCTTGTGCTTGCCTTCCACATCGTTGAATTTTTTGCGGCGAATTTCTTCGATCATCGGGCTGTCCTGCTCTTCGCTGATTTTTGTAAGGTACAAACGGCGTCCCCTGTACCCGCCTGCTTCCTTGAAAAGATAAACGGCGTGCGGATTGGATTGCAGATTTTTATATGTCAGCCTTTCCGCCGCGATAAAAGCGACGGTATCCTCGGTGAAAAAATGCGGCCGGCCGTAAAGCGCCGCATTGACCTTTCCCGCGGCATCCGCTGTAGCGAGAATGCCCAGCCCTTCGGTCTTCTCAAAATAATCGGATAAATTCATTTTTTGCTCCTTTTTTCGTTCTGCGGGCGGAAATGTTAACGCGCCGTCCTTCGCGGCATGTTCTTTCGTCCAGGCTATGCCGACGAAATCGCATCCGCCGGTGATGAAAGATTTTTTAATTCGCCTTCCCGTCAACATAAATATGGTCAATTTTAAGCCGTGCCTGCGGCTATTGCAATTCATATTTTCTGGATATGCTTCCGGGCCCGCTATTTTTGAAAACCGAGAAATTGCAAGATATTAAAAAATTGATCGGAGAAATATCCCGCCGCATGTCCCGGCCGCTGGAAAATTTTCGGCCGGCGTGTTAAAGAGATGCAACACTGTTTATGAAAAGTATAAATTATGTTTCCGTTTAACAAAAACAGACTGACTGCAATTAGAGAAGGAATAATTGGAAAAGGCCCGGTGGCCTGCTGGATGAGCCGTGACCAACGGACTGCCGACAACTGGGCGCTTTCCGTAGCGCAGGCCTTGGCCCTGGAGCAGGGAGCGCCTTTGGTTGTTCTGTTTTGCCTTGTTCCGGAATTTCTTGGTGCCGGACGGAGGCAATACAAATTCCTGCTCAATGGCCTGCAAGAAGTGGACAAAAATCTTGCGCGGAAAAATATCCCCTTTTACCTTCTTTGCGGGCTGCCGGAAAATGTTATTCCGGAATGGCTGCGCCGCAACGATATCAAGCTGCTGATAACCGATTTCGATCCCCTGCGTGTGAAAAGAACATGGGTTAAAAAAGTGGCGGAAAGAATCGCCGTCCCATTTTATGAAATCGACGCGCATAATATCGTTCCTTGCCGGACTGCCTCGCCCAAGCAGGAATACGGCGCTTACACCATCAGGCCGAAGATCCAACGGGAGCTGGAAGATTATCTGGAGGAACTGCCCCGGCTGAAAACTCATCCCGTTGCCTGGCGGAAAAATGTTCCGGCTATAGACTGGGATATCGTGGCGCGGGAAATCAGAGCGGACAATGCCGTAACCGCGGTCGATTGGATCAGGCCGGGAGAAAGAGCGGCGAACAAAGCTTTGGCATCCTTTATAGAGGACAAATTATTTCTCTATGCTGAAGGGCGCAACGACCCGGTGCGCGACGGTCAATCCAATCTTTCCCCGTATCTCCATTTTGGTCAGCTTTCCGCCCAGCGTATTGCCCGGGAAGTTCGTAAGGCAGATATACAGGAAGAAGCAAAAAGTTCATTTCTGGAAGAGCTCATTATCCGCCGGGAGCTGGCGGATAATTTCTGCTTTTACAATGCAGGCTACGATAATTTTGCGGGATTTCCCGCTTGGGCGAAATTAACTCTTGACCAACACCGGAATGATCCGCGGCAGTATCTATACTCGACTGGGCAGCTGGAAAGGGCCGAAACCCACGATGATCTCTGGAATGCCGCGCAAAAAGAAATGGTGAAGCGCGGTAAGATGCACGGCTATCTGCGCATGTACTGGGCCAAGAAAATTCTGGAATGGACGCCGGCACCGGAAGCGGCGCTGGCGACGGCAATCTATCTTAATGACAGATACGAACTCGACGGCCGGGATCCCAACGGCTATGCCGGCATTGCCTGGAGCATCGGCGGCGTCCATGACCGGGCCTGGAACGAAAGAAGCATCTTCGGCAAAATCCGTTACATGAGTTACAATGGTTGCAAAGCAAAGTTCAGCATCAAGCGCTATATTGAATACGTCGATTCGTTATAGGTTAATCACACAGCATCATTTCAATCTTGACTAAGAGTTTGGAAAGTGCTTAATAACTTCAGCATCTTTTTTTACAATCCCAAGATCACAAGATAGCAATGACAAAACAGGCAGCTTTATAAAGTTTTGCCGCGCTATTGCACAAATACAGCCAGATAATATTGAATCATTCAGAACCGGGTAATTTATGAAGCGTTGTTTTTTGAATAGACGTTTCAATAAATTAGTTATTGTAGAAAATGGCTTAATGCCGTTTTCTGCTGGAATAATTTTCGATAAAGCAAAGTGATTATATTCGTGGCTAAGTTTTGGAGATATCCATTGTCTTGCACAACTAGTTAGCTGGAAAGCGTGAAAAACGGTAATCAAATGATTCGAATAAAAACTGCCGATCCATTTTTATCTATTGTAGAAAGGAATGAACATTGCCGCGACCTTATATTGCTCATGTATCCGAAGATAAAAGGATTCATTTATTAAACGAGCATTTACAAAATACAGCCATGATCGCTGCAAAATTTGCTTCTGAATTTAATTCAAGAGAGTGGGGTTATCTTTGCGGTCTATGGCATGATCTTGGAAAATATTCTGAACCATTTCAAAATATGATCAAAGCCGCTTATGGGATGATTGATGACTCAACGGACACGCCTTATAAAGTGAATCACTCAACGGCAGGGGCGTTATGGGCAATAGAAAAATTTGGCCATGTTGGTCGGATTTTTTCTTATCCTATTGCTGGGCATCATGCGGGCTTGGCGGATTGGCAGGCGGATGAAACGGGCAACGCCGCTTTGTCTGTTCGGCTTAAGGAAAACAAATTGCTTGAGGTAGTTAAAAAAGAAAATATTACTCCTGAAATCTTAGAGCACCTTTTACCAAAGAATAAACCACCCCAAGGTGCTGATCCGTCCTTTTGGATTAGAATGCTGTATTCTTGCCTTGTGGATGCGGACTTTTTGGATACGGAATCATTTTTTGAGCCTGATAAAACGACTTTACGAGGCAACTATCCAATCCCCGAAGATCTTCTTCAACATTTCACTGACTTCATGGAGAAAAAAACATCAGAGGCAAAAAGCACTCATGTGAATCGTTTAAGATCTAACATTTTGGAAAGATGCATCGAAAAAGCGCAGGATAAACCCGGCATCTATACCCTTACAGTTCCCACAGGCGGTGGAAAAACGCTTTCTTCAATGGCTTTTGCTCTTCATCATGCGGTTGCTCACAAGAAAAGAAGGATAATCTACGTTATTCCTTACGTGAGTATTATTGAACAAACCGCGGACCAGTTTCGCAAAATATTTTCCGATGCCGTCATTGAACACCACGCCAACCTTGAAGGAGAAGATGAAGACGAGATGGCCACAAAAATGCGGCTTGCCTGCGAGAACTGGGATGCACCAATCATCGTGACTACTGCAGTTCAATTTTTTGAATCGCTTTTTGCCAGCCGTACCAGCCGATGCAGAAAATTACATAACATTGTCAATGCGGTTGTCATTCTTGACGAAGTGCAATTACTGCCGCCGGAATTCCTCAATCCGATTCTCCTGGTATTGGAAGAATTGTGCAAATATTACGGCGTGACATTGCTTTTAACGACGGCAACGCAACCGGCATTTACCCCACAGCTTTCATTTAATTTTAATGGGCTCAAAGACACACATGAAATTATACCGTCGCCAGAGCAACTGCACAACGAACTGAAACGTGTCCGAGTTGCACTTCTAAAGCCGCTCAACGAAGTCGTTCAATGGGAGGAATTAAGCGAGCGTTTAAAACAACACCAGTCCGTTTTGTGCGTTGTCAATCGCCGCGACGATTGCCGAAAGCTCTGGGAATTAATGCCGGGGGACACATTTCATCTGTCTGCATTAATGTGTGGCGCGCACCGCTCGAAAGCTATTGCTGAAATAAAGCAGCGCTTACAAGACCGGCAACCCACACGCGTGATCAGCACGCAACTTGTGGAGGCTGGTGTGGATTTGGATTTTCCGATTGTTTATCGGGCGCTGTGCGGACTTGATTCCGTTGCCCAGGCAGCCGGTCGCTGTAATCGCGAAGGTCTTTTAAAAGAAGGTCAGGTGTTTGTGTTTAGACCGCTTACTGAGCCGCCTAATGGGCATTTGCGTCAAGCGGCTGGAATCGGCAAAAGACTTTTGGAAAACTGCGCGGCCGATGTCGTCGCACCTGAACAATTTACAAAATATTTTCAGGAACTCTATTGGCTTCAGGGTGAAAGGCTCGATCAACATGGCATTCTGGATTATCTCAAAGATGGTGAACTGCGTTTTAGTTATCGGACGGCGGCAAGAAAATTCAAGATGATTGATGATACAAAGCAATTACCCGTGGTCGTTGCCTATGGTGAGGGAGCGGCGCTTATAGATGAACTGTCCAAGCGGCCGCCCGACAGGAATCTAATGAGAAAACTTCAGCGTTTCATCGTTAATTTGCCGCGTTATCTTCATGAAAAATTGGTTAACGAAGGTTCCATCCGTTTAAGCCATCCGGGTATTTATGTTCAAGGGCATAGCGCCATGTATGACAACAAGACGGGTTTTTGCGCTGACCGTTCAGCTGTTTATCAGCCGGACGATCTCATTGTGTAAATATTCAATAAAGGAGGTCACATGAATGACAAGAAAATGAGAAGCAAAACGTTTTATCTGAAGGTCTGGGGCGACAATGCCTGCTTCACCCGGCCGGAGATGAAAGTGGAGCGCGTTTCCTATGATGTCATGACGCCGTCGGCGGCGCGCGGCTTTCTGGAAGCCATTCTCTGGAAACCGGCCATTGCCTGGCATGTCGAAAGAATTGATGTACTAAATCCCATTTTGTGGGAATCGGTGCGCCGAAATGAAGTGGGCGCGCTCATGGCACCACGCAGTGATGGAATTTTCATCGAAGATCAGCGCCAGCAAAGAGCCGGATTATTTCTAAGAAACGTTGCTTACATAATTCATGCTCATTTTGCTATGACGGAAAAGGCAGGCGCAGATGATAACATTATCAAGTTTCAGGAAATGTTTGCGCGCCGTGTCCAAAAAGGGCAGTGTTTCAACCGACCCTATCTTGGATGTCGGGAATTTTCCGCACATTTTGAATTGCTGTCCGAAGAGGTACACCTTCCGGAAACCATTCCCGATACGCGTGGAGTTGCCCCTATTTGACCGGACAGTGTTCTAACTTAATTTGATATTTCCTAT
>CAYYBK010000082.1:0-8073 GCA_964470015.1 uncultured Syntrophales bacterium | reverse complement strand
CTCTCCGAAGAAGGCACCGACATCTTTTATTTCTTTCTTGTTTAGCGGCTGGATGGGGATGCCGCGGTGATTAATATAACCGCTGATAAAAAATGAGTCTTTCCCGGTATTTAACATCTGCGGTGCTAGACCGGGGCCGTTGAGCATAATCATTCCCACCCGATCTGTTTTTCCCTGGACGATGGCATTGGTGGAAATGGTGGTGCTGAGGACGATCCTGCGGATACGTTTAATATTTTCTCCCGTGATCATCTTGCGCGCCGCATCCAGCAGTGAAGCCGTAATATTGGAGTTGTCCGTTCTGACTTTTGTCTTCTTTTTTATCAGGAAATTATCTACTAAAACCGCGTCGGTGTGAGTTCCACCGACATCAATTCCGAGAATCATTTCATAGCCTTTTTTATAAAATTTTTCAGCTTATATCCTGTTAAATTTATCTTGACAAGACAAAAAAAAGGCGTATTTTGCGCGGTTAAAAGTTGCGGTAGTAATTACCCAAGATATTATGAAATTCTGTGAAAGGAGGTCACACATCAATGAAAAAACTATTTGCTATTTCGATTAGCGTGCTTTTCTTCGCTGCTCTGTCCCTGGGAGTGGTAGGCTGCAAAAAAGAAGAGCCGAAACCGGCAGAAGCTCCGAAAGTTGAAGCACCCGCCGCTCAGCCGGCGCCTGCAGTCCCCGCGGCAACAGCTGCCGCTCCGGCGGAAGCCGCAGCAACAGCTGCACCGGCGGCACCCGCAGCAACAGCAAAATAATTGCGGAATCGTGACGCAGAGAAAAACCGAACATCGGCATAGATGTTCGGTTTTTTTTATTTAAAGGTGTATTGTTTCAAAAAAAGTGTTAAGATAGCACCATAAAAATGATTACCGGAGGTGGACTATGGCGGAGAGGAACGGCGATTTGCTCAAAGGTTTGATTATCGGCGGATTAATCGGTGCGGCTTTGGGTATTTTGTATGCACCGAAGAGCGGCAAGGAAACGCGTGAAGATATTGTGCGGAAAACGGAAGAATTGCTTAACAAAGCCAAGGAAGAATATGAGAAAGCAGTAGAGAAGAGCAGGCAAGCGTATGAATCGGCGGTCAAGCGGTTAAAGGAGCTGGAAGTGGCGGCAAAAGAAAAGGCCGAAACCGTGGAAGGTAAAGTCAGCGATTTTGCCCAGCAAAGCGCCGCAACCATACAGGACAACAAAAACAGGCTGAAAAAAGCAATTGATGCCGGGGTTGAGGCTTATCGCGAAGAAAAAACAGGTAAACCGGCTTAACAGAGCAATTTCCCGGCAGCCGGGATTTCACACATGAGGAGAGCTCCATGACTCTGGAAATCTTTTTAATAATTTTCGGCATCGCCATTCTGCTGTTGGCTGTTTTTTGCATTCCGATTCTCGTCCAGATCTGGCGGACAACGAAGGATGTTGCCGTAACGCTGGAGGCATTAAATAAAAGTCTGCCGTTGATTTTAAAGAATCTGGAAGACATTACCAATAATATAAACAGCTCGACATCCGCCGTTAATCGTGAAGTTCAGGAATTGTCCGGCACGGTGGGCCGTTTTCAATCGATGCTGAAGGGTGTTGTCGATGATATTCAGCATATTACCCCGTTGGTCGTCAATTCACCTGCTTTTCAAACTGTTAAAAATATCGTTGCCGTTGTCAAGGGAATTTGCGTTTTTCTCGATGTCTTTTTAGCCAAAGATAAATCCGCCGCAAGAGATTAATTATTTATGCCGAAGGTTACATTCAGCAATAAATGGGGTAAAGTCAAGGTTGATAAAAAACCGGCTGTCGGAGGAGAAGGAAACAGAACGGTTCAGGATGCGGTGCGGGAGATGAAAGCCGCACAGAAACCACCGGCGGGCGAAGATTACCGGGAGCGTTCATTATCTATCCACGGCCTGGTTTGCGCCCGTTGCGGCCGCGAATTTGAGGATTCGAAAAGAAATCTTTTAACCGTGCATCACAAGGACGGCAATCATCATAATAATCCGGGGGACGGAAGCAACTGGGAAAATCTCTGCGTTTATTGTCATGAAGATGTTCACAGCCGGGGAGTATTGGCGGAGTATTTGGGAAACAGCTCAGCAAGCCGGGAATTCAGCGTGGCCTATGAGGAAAAACCGGTGGATCCGGGCTCCGGTATTTTGGCGGAAAAGCTTAGAAAAGCTTTGCAGAAAAATTCAATGAAGAATTTTAACGAAAAATAACCTTTGCATCCTTTTTTGCCGTAACCGTTTTATCTCCGACGGAAGCACCGCAGTAAACGCATTTATAATCATACTTTTCCCCTTCCGGCAGGATCAGCAGCAGTCTCTTTCTGACCGGAACTGATCTGCGGCATTGCGGGCAAAATAATTCCGTGGCATCGAAGTCTTTATAAGTCTGCCGCATTTAATCATCTCCCTCCGGAATGCTTTTCCAGTTTATAAGCCAGATGTCCGGTTCGCTGTCGCTCGGTGCGCGATAGTCGCCGCGCGGTGAGAGCGAGCCGCCGGAGCCGACTTTCGGCCCGTTTGGTACGCACGATCGTTTGTACTGGGTTGTTTTGAAAAAGCGGTATAAATAAACATACAGCCATTTTTTTATTTCTTTTAAAGTATAGGAATTTCTCTTGGCGACGGGTATATCCGGCCAGACGCCCTTATTTTTATCTTTCCATGTGCAATATGCCAGAAAGGCCACCTTCACCGGCAGATATCCGAAGCGTGTAATATAAAAATTATTAAAATCCTGCAATTCGTAAGGTCCGATAAAATCTTCCGTCTTCTGATACGGGGCATGGTCTGATTTACCGGGAACAAGTTCCGGCGATATTTCCGTATCGAGTACGTCCAGGAGAATTCTGGAAACTTCCGGCGAAAATTGCCTGGTTTGGGCGACCCAGCGGATGAGATGCTGAATCAGGGTTTTGGGCACACTGGCGTTGACGTTGTAATGCGACATGTGATCACCGACGCCGTAAGTGCTCCAGCCTAAAGCCAGTTCGCTTAAATCACCTGTGCCGACCACTAGGGCCTTGTTCATATTGGCCAGACGGAAGAGATATGATGTCCGCTGTCCGGCCTGCACATTTTCAAAAGTAGTGTCGTAAATTTTTTTGCCGCGGGCAAAGGGGTGATTTATGTCTTGGTACATTTGCCGGCTGGCCGGTTTGATGTCTATTTCATTTTCTTCCACATGCAAGGCTTTCATCAAGCGCAGTGAATTGTTGTAGGTTTTGGCCGTGGTGGCAAAACCGGGCAGGGTATAGGCTTTAATATTGGAGTGCGGCAGACCGAGCAGGTCCATTGTTTTTGCCGATACGATAAGCGCCTGAGTGGAATCAAGCCCCCCGGAAACGCCAATCACGATATTTTTAATGCCGGAAGCCTGCAGGCGTTTGGCGAGACCATGCACCTGGATGTTATAAGCCTCGTAACAACGCAAATCACGCTTGGACGGATCGGCTGGAATATAGGGGAAGCGGGGATATTCTCTTTTCAGCATGATTTTCCCCGCCGGAATCTTTACGTCGAATTCAATTCTGCGAAACTGAGCAATTATTTCTCTGTGATTGGCCGCATTCTGGCTGAAAGAGTTCAGGCGCATCCGGTCCTGCGTCAGGCGGTCCAAGTCGATGTCGCTGTAAATTATTTGCGTCTGCTGAGAGAAGCGCGCCGATTCCGCAAGCAGATTGCCGTTTTCATAAATCATGGCATGGCCGTCCCAGGCCAGATCGGTTGTGGATTCACCGGCGCCCGCGGCGGCATACAAATAAGCGGCTATACAGCGCGCCGACTGGTTGGCGGCCAGTTGATGGCGGTATTCCGCTTTGCCGATTGTGATATTGGATGCGGAGAGATTACCGATGACAGTGGCGCCGGCCATCGAAGCAAAGCAGGAGGGCGGTACCGGCACCCAGACATCCTCGCAGATTTCCAGGAAGAATCTGAAGTTATTCAGGTTGGATACTGCGAAAATCAGATTTGCGCCAAACGGTACATTTTTCTGCCCGGCTAACTCTATCTCGCTGGAAAATGCGGCGGTTGCGGGCGTGAACTGTCTGCCCTCGTAAAATTCACGATAATTGGGCAGATAGGATTTAGCGGCTACTCCGAGGATATTACCACCGTAAAAGACAACGGCGCAATTGAAGAGCCGGCAGTCGATCTGCAGAGGTGCGCCCACCGCCATAATCAAATTAATTTTTGCAGAAGCTTTTTTAATCGTTTGAAGTGCTTCGTTTACGCTCTTCAGCAGCGCATCCTGATGAAATAAATCTTCATTGGAATAAGCGGAAATGCCAAGTTCCGGGAAAACGGCAAACAGAGCTTTTTGGGCGGCAGCCTTTCGGGCCAGTTCAATTGTCTTTGCGGTGTTAAAAAAAACATCGGCCACTCTGACTTCGGGAATACAAACCGCCGTGCGGATGAAGCCCTGATTATATAAATTGAAGAAACCATTTGAACTTTTTGCAGGCATGAGTTCATCCTTTCTCTACATAGGCGTATGCGCTGTGGTTATGGATGCTTTCGAAGTTTTCCGCTTCAATGCTGTACCAGATGAAATTTTCGTCGGCATTCAGCTTCACGGCAACACTGCGTACGACATCTTCGACGAATTTGGGGTTTTCGTAAGCTTTTTCGGTGACATATTTTTCATCCACCCGTTTCAAAAGAGAATATACCTCGCCGCTGGCCGATTCCTCTACTATTCTTATAATGTCCTCGATCCAGAAAAATTTGTTGAAGCGCACTTTTACCGTGACGATGCTGCGCTGGTTGTGGGCGCCGAATTTACTGATTTCGCGGGAACAGGGGCAAACGGTGGTAACCGGAACCACTACCCCGACCAAAAAATCATTCTGATCGATATTGTTTTCCCCCGCGAAAAAGCAGCGATATTCCATAAGACTTTTTGCTTTGGAAACGGGGGCTGTTTTTTCCAGGAAATAAGGAAATTCAATTTCCATATGAGCGGATTGTGCGCGGAGCTTTTGCCGCGTTTTTTCCAGAACGGATTGAAAAGTTTTAATGCTGATCTGGCCTTGAAACTCGTTGAGCACTTCCACGAAACGGCTCATATGCGTGCCTTTGAAATGATGCGGAAGGTTTACATACATGTTGATGGTTGCGTTTACCGGCTGCGTCCCCCGGGCGCGATCAAGAACGATAATCGGGTATTTGATGTTTTTCACACCGACTTTTTTTATATCAATGTTGCGAAAATCTTTCTGATTTTGAATATCAATCATTTTTCCGGGGCTGGACCGACTTCCCGCGGGAAGCTCAGAAAAGGCGAACCTCAACAGAAAACGCACCTTTCTGCTTTATCTCCGCAACAAACCATCTGTTTTAGTCCAGGTCCTTTCTCAGCATATTTTTGAAATTAAAATTCCCGGCCTTAGCCGGCGGCGTAGTTTTCGTCGGGAATATAGGCCACAACAGCATTTTCCGATTCCCAGACTTTAACGCGGGCAACTCTGACGCCGGTTTGTGCTGCCTGCAATTGCATTTCACCACAGATGTATTTCGCGATATTTTCGGAGGAAGGATTTATTCCGTCAAAAAATGCTATTTGATTCAGATGCTTATGATCAAGACGATCCAGTATTGTCTGTAGCCATTTTTTCACATCACGGAAATCGATTAAAATTCCTTCAGAATTAAGATTTCTGGCGGCAACGGTTACTTCCACTTTGAAGTTATGTCCGTGCAGCTCTTCGCATTTACCGCCGATTGCCGCCAACATGTGGGCGGCGGAAAACTCTTTTATAATCGTAACTTCATACATTATTCTCTCCTGTTGCGTGCTTATGTTTCTATCATATTTTATTGTTCCGGGAAATAGCTAAATCAATCTTCAAAATTAATATGCCGAAATTAAACTCTGTTGCAACTGATTTCATCCGATCGGACAAAAAGAGGAAATTAACAATCGCCTGGTGAAAATCCCCTGTTTCCCCAAGTTAAAAATACTTTTTTCGGCTTACTTTTGCCTGTAAATAATATTTATTAATAATTCATTTTGAAAAATTAAATATTTATGTAATGGACGGCCAGATGCGCTTTATTTGGCATGTCAATTGCTTATTTTATAACCCAATAAATTGTCCAGACGTAATTAACAATTATTATTGCTGTGAGGGAGGTGATCGGGGCGGTAAAATAGCTGCAAAAATTTTGCATAGGATAAATAAAATTTCAATGCCATAATAATAAAAGGAGGAAAATATGTTGAAGATTTTTCGTAAAAAAGGACAAAAAGGTTTTACCCTGATCGAGTTAATGATTGTTATCGCCATCATCGGTATTCTGGCTGCCATTGCCATCCCCCAGTTTACAGCTTACAGGGTACGCGGTTACAATGCCGCAGCCAAGTCTGATGCGAAGCAGATGTATACCGCCGCGCAGGCCTTCTTTACCGACAGCCCGACGGGAACCGTAACCACCGCTCTGCTGAACCAGTATGGTTACAAGACTACTGTGGGTGTAACTCCGACTGTAGCCGCCGGCACGATTTCTGCTTTGTCGATGACGGCTGTACATGCCAGCGGTACGACGACATATACCGTTGATTCCGCCGGTGCTATTACGCCGTAAGCGTAATTTATCCAAAGTGCTATAACTAAAAGGGGTGATAATTATTTCACCCCTTTTTTGTGATTGGACAGGCTATGAAGATTAGCGCAGACGACCTTAGTATAATAACCAACTGCAGATTCCGCTTTAACCGCCGCTACGCTTTCGCTTTCGTAATTCTCTTTTTTATTCTTTTTTTATCCTACAGCAACAGTTTCGATTGCTCCTGGCATTTTGACGACTATGATAACATCACCGACAATGTGAATATTCAGGTGCAGCAGTTTACGTGGGAAAATGTTAAAAAGATTTCTCTAGGAATAATGGGCAGCAGCCGCATCTCGCGGCCTGTTTCTTATTTAAGTTTCGCCGCCAATTATTACTTCGGCGGCCTGGATGTTTTCGGTTATCATGTTGTAAATTTTTCCATTCATTTCCTGGCGGCGTCATTTTTGTTCTTATTCATCAGCAATACGCTCCGTCTTCCGCTGCTGCGGGACAGATACGCCAAACATGCCGTTTCCATTGCCCTGCTGGCGTCTTTATTATGGGCGATTAATCCGGTGCAGGTTACCGCCGTGACTTACATTGTGCAGCGCATGGCCAGTATGGTGGCGCTTTTTTATATCATGGCGATGTATTTTTACCTCAAATTCCGCACGGCGGACATTACCGCAAAGGCCGTAATTTACCTTATCCTGGCGCTGGTTTGTGCGTTTCTGGCGATCGGCACGAAAGAAAATGCGGCAATGCTGCCGCTTGCCGTTCTGCTCTATGATCTTTTTTTCCTGCAGGGCTTGACGAGAGAAAATATCAAAAAAAATGTGAAGATATTAATAATCCCGGTTGCACTGCTGCTTTTTGCCGGTTTGCTGTTTTATGACTTCTCCGCGATTGCGGAAGATTATAAATTGAGACCTTTTACCATGACGGAAAGGCTTTTGACGGAGCCACGGGTTATTCTCTTTTATATATCGCTGCTTTTTTATCCGCTGACGAGCCGCCTGACGCTGATCCACGATTTTGCCGTGTCCAAAGGCATTTTCGATCCCTGGACAACGGCGCCGGCGATTTTAGCCATCGCCGTTATTATCATCTTCTGTCTGATCAAAGCGAAAAAATGGCCGTTGTTTGCTTATTGCATGATATTCTTCTTTTTGAATCATTTCATTGAAGGTTCATTTTTATCACTGGAAATTATTTTCGAACATAGAAATTATTTGCCGTCCATGCTGTTATTTGTTCCTCCCGCCGTTCTGCTCGTGCGTGCCTTGGAATATTTTTATCGCAAAAAAATAATTTTTTATTCGCTGACGGTAATGACCACCGCCTTGCTGGTTATCCTGGCCGTCTCCGTCTATATTCAGAATGATATCATGAAGAATGAAATTTCTCTGTGGAGCGACAACGTTGAAAAATCACCCCGTCTGCATCATCCGCGCCAGTCTCTGGCCGTCGCCCTTTTCATTGCCGGCCGGCTGCCGGAGGCGCGGCAGGAATTAGAGCGGGC
>CAYYBK010000081.1:0-8167 GCA_964470015.1 uncultured Syntrophales bacterium | reverse complement strand
GATTGAAGGCCTTTATTTGTTCGAGCGCTTCGATTCCCGAAACGGTCACCATGCGGATATCCATTAAAATCAAATCAAAGGCCCTTTTGCGAACTTCGGCAACGGCAATTGCCCCATCCCCGGCCTCGGCGATATCGTAACCCCAGCTGCCGATAAGCTTTTTGAGCATGATCCGATGGGCCTCATCATCATCGACGACTAAAATTGTTTGCGTGTTTTTCATTTATCCATCCTTTTTTAAGCGCTGGCCAGCGGAAATTGCAGGAATACATCCGTCCCCCGGCCGACATTACTTTCTACGCTGATCCTTCCGCCGTGTGCTTCCATGATTTTCTGAACGACAGCCAGGCCCAGACCTGTTCCCGTAGGCTTGGAAGTAAAATAGGGGTCGTAGATCCGCGGCAAATCCGTCTTTTCTATCCCCGCGCCCGTGTCGGAAATGATGACGGTGAGATTATCTTTCTCCGGCATTAATTTCACGCGGAGATTGCCGCCTTGTTTCATTGCCGCCAGCGCATTGAGAAATATATTGAGCAGTACCTGTTTGACTTTATCAGGGTCAACTTCTAGCGGCGGCAAATCAGGTGGTGGGGCGGCACTAACGGTGACCCCGGAATTTTTTGCTTCGGCGGCGATCAGGAGTAAAGCGTGTTGCAGCAACTCGGGGAAATGCACTTTTTCTCGTTTCAGCTCCAGCGGCCGGGCGAATTCAATCAGCTGGCTGATGACGCGGTTGAGGCGTTCGACTTCCCGAATCAGGGTATCCGCCGTTTTCTCGTCGTCGATGTTCCCGGAAAGACGCTCTTTGAAATAAACGGCAAACCCCTTGATGGAACTCAGCGGATTTCTGATTTCGTGGGCGACGCCCGCGGCCAGACTGGCGAGAGAATTTAAGTGGCGGCTTTTTGCCACCTCGCTTTCCAGTTGCCGGATAGCCGTGACATCACGCAGCAGAATAATTTTCCCTGCGGACGTATCGTCAACCGTAAGACCGGCGGCGACAATTTCCAGTAGTTTATTATCAACTTTACCGTCAGTAAGCTGCAAATCTTTTTCGATCAGCCCACCCGCTGCAGGAAGGGCGGCCAGGATATCTTGCAGCGGGGCCGACAATACCGTGCTTACGTGTTTACCGAGGGCGTCATTATGGCCGATATTCAGAATGGCGCCGGCTTTTTCATTGCAGACAGCAATATTGCCGGCCTCATCGAGGGCAATAAGACCGACAGGCATATTTTTGACCAGCGCCTCGGAAAAAACAGTTATGCGGGAAAGCGAAGAGCGGGCCATCCGGTAGGCCTGTACGAGGAACAATGAAACGATGGCCGAAGAACCGATCAGTAACAGGACCAGCGCGATAATGATCGTATTGCGGGTGTCCTCCCGAACGGCGTTTTCTATCGCGGCCATATTAAATCCCACATAAATTATCATGCCGGCGGAGCGCTGCGGTAGTATTGTTGTCGATGCGTCCCCATTCTCCTGGGGAAAGAAACCGCGATAAACTTCAAAAGTATCGGCTCCTTCCGGATTTGCCGCCTGCCGCCATTGTTTGTTCCTGGTTAGGGCGATTTTATTGGTCTCCAGATCCAAACCATAGCGTTGGCCGGTCATGGAAGGATCGCTGTCGGCAATAATGTTTCCTTCGCTGTCGGTGATAATAATGTAATCGATGTCAGGCTGCTGCGCGGTTTCCATCAGCAGTTTTTGCAGCTGAAAGATATCTTCGGATCTTCCCGTTTGACTGCGTAACCCGGCTTCAAAAGATTTGATCAGCGTAGTTCCCTTTTCCAGCAGCAGGATAATGGCCTGTTCTTTTTGTTTTTGAAAGTGGGCAAAGGTCAGCACAGCGGAGATTACGGCTAATACGGCAATGGCGCTGATCGCTGTCCAGAGGGAAATGTCAAAACGGAATTTTTTCCTTGGTGTCATCGTCATATTTGCCTCTCCGGCGTTGGATACTATTTATCCATTCGGATATTTTTAACTGGATACATATTATCCGTTTATTTGGTGAAATTACAACCGTTAATTGACCGTATAATAATTATATTTAGTATTATCAATAGTTTAATTATAATTTTTTTTGTTGGCACAGCCTTTGCTGTGTATCAATGCAACTGAAATTAATAAGGCGCGCGAGCTAATTTAAATTGCAGGAAAAAATCTGATAAAATACGAAGGAGAATAATTATGAAGAAGTTAACATTAGCAGTAGTCGCGGTGGCGGCAGTTTTGTTTTTAAGTGCGCCGGTTTTCGCTTTCGGACCCGGCTGCGCTTTTGGCGCCGGGCCCGGCGGAGGACCGGGATATCATCGGGAAGCTAATTTCGCGAAATTAAATCTGACTGATGAACAAAAAGCGAAACTGGAGTCCTTGCAGATCGCTCAGCAGAAAGAGATCAGACCTATCCGTGAAAAAATGTTTGATAAATCGGTCGAGCTGCGCAGAATGTGGCTCCAGGTAAATCCGGACAAGGACAAAATCATCGCTTTGCAAAAGGAAGTAAGGGAACTGCGCAATCAGCTGGAAGATAAGGCGACCGTACAGAAACTGGAAATTCGCAAGCTGTTGACAACCGAACAGCAGGAGAAACTGGTCAACTCCGGCTGGGGAAGAGGTAAAGGCTTCGGACCCCGCGGCGGCATGAGGGGCGCCGGCGGACCAGGCCCGGGAATTTGCTACTAAAAATCTTTGTTCTGCCCCCTCCTTTTTACAAGGGGAGCGCTTTTAGCTCCCCTTGTTTTGTTTCCGGGAGTTATCGGTCTGTAAAGCTCCGGATAAAAATTCTTTGACAAAAAGTTTAAGATGATTTATTAAGCGCCAGAATGTTTCAATAGAAGGTATTGATAAAAACGATGTTTAGCGTGATCAGAGATCTTAATTTGTTGCTCAATCTGTTGTCCCTGCTGCTGGGGCTTGCTCTGTTGTGCCTTTTATTCAAGGCCGTCCGCCCGTCGTTTTTAGGTTATCTATGAACTCAACCAGATAAAACAAGATGCCTAAAAAGGCCGTGGGTGGAAAACTCACGGCCTTTTTTATTTGCCATGAAAATAACCCTGAAAGGAGATGAATATGCAAAAGGAGAAAAACAGAATTTTTATTTTTGACACGACATTAAGAGATGGAGAGCAGTCGCCCGGCGCCAGTATGAACACGGAAGAAAAAATCATTATTGCCAAACAGCTGGAGAATCTGGGCGTGGATATAATTGAAGCCGGATTTCCGATTGCTTCCGAAGGCGATTTCCAAGCCGTCCGGCGTATTGCCAAAGAAATAAAAAAATGCCAGGTGGCGGCTTTGGCACGCGCCAATAAGACGGATATTGATCGCGCCTGGCAGGCTATTAAATCCGCCGCCCAGCCCCGCATCCATACTTTCATATCATCGTCGGACATCCATTTGAAATACCAGCTCAACAAATCACGAAAGCAGGTGCTGGGGGAAGCGGTAGCTGCCGTTCGGCAGGCGCGTGATTATACTGATAATGTCGAATTCTCGGCGATGGATGCTACCCGCACCGATAAAGATTATTTGGTGGAAATGGTCTCCGCCGTGATTGAGTCCGGAGCGAGAACGGTAAACATTCCGGACACGGTAGGTTATGCCGTGCCGGAAGAATACGGGGCCCTGATTGCTTATCTTTTCAGCAATGTGAAAAATATAAACAAGGCTGTGATTTCCGTTCATTGCCACAATGATCTGGGTCTCGCCGTGGCCAATTCACTTGCGGCCGTTAAGAATGGTGCGCGGCAGGTGGAGTGCACCATCAACGGCATCGGCGAACGTGCCGGCAATACGGCCATGGAAGAGATCGTAATGGCGCTGGATACCCGCAAAGACCTTTTCGGCCTCACGACGAAAATCAGGACGGACCAGATTTTCAAAACATCGCGGCTTTTAACCCAGGTGACCGGCATTCCCGTTCAGCCGAATAAAGCCATTGTCGGCGCCAATGCATTTGCGCATGAATCAGGCATTCATCAGGACGGGTTGATCAAGGAAAAGAGCACTTATGAAATCATGAAACCGCAGGCGGTGGGTATCATCGATACCCGCATCGTGCTGGGCAAGCATTCCGGCCGCAATGCCATCTCCCAGCATTATAAAAAGATTGGTTATAACCTGACGGAGGAACAGTTAAACAAGATAGCCGCCAGAGTGAAAGATCTGGCCGATAAAAAGAAAGATATTTACGATGAGGATCTGGAGGCGATTCTTTATGAAGAAGTGTATCGTGGTAAGGATAAATATTCGCTGGTCTACCTCAATGTCGTCAGCGGTAACGTTGCTATTCCCACGGCAACAATGGAAATGCAGGTGGATAAGGAAATAATCCGTGATGCCGGTTTCGGCAACGGCCCTGTGGATGCAACATTTGCCGCCATCAGAAATATTACGAAAACCAATTATTCTTTGCTTAAATATTCGGTAAACGCCATAACGGGGGGCAGTGACGCTATGGGGGAGGTCAATGTCCAGCTCAAGTATAACGGCTATTCGGTGGTGGGGCGCGGCGCTCATCCTGATGTAATAGTTGCTTCGGCCAAAGCCTATATCAACGCTCTCAACAGACTGGAATTCATGAAAGAAAACACGAAAAATGTTAAAGTTGAATAAACGGCGGAAATACGATATGGACAGCTTCGATATTTGGCTGCAAGGAGAAAAAAAGTGGGATATACGATAACAGAAAAAATATTAATGGCGCATGCCGACCTGCGGGAGATTCACGCTGGCCAGCTGATCAATGCCAAAGTGGATATTGCGCTGGGAAATGATATAACGGCGCCCATCGCCATCAAAGAATTCAGAAAAGCGGGTGGGAAAAATGTATTCGATCGCAGTAAGATCGCCCTTGTTCTGGATCATTTTACGCCTAATAAAGATATCAACTCGGCCATGCAGTGCAAATTTGTCCGCGAATTTGCACTGGAGCAAAAAATAATTCATTTTTATGAAGGTGGTAATGTAGGGATCGAACATGCCCTGTTACCGGAAAAGGGAATCGTGCTGCCCGGTGATCTTGTCATCGGTGCGGATAGCCATACCTGTACTTACGGTGGCCTGGGAGCCTTTGCCACCGGTGTCGGCAGCACCGATCTGGCGGCCGCCATGCTAACGGGGGAACTCTGGTTTAAAGTGCCGGCATCAATTAAATTTGTTATTTCCGGTTCTTTGCGGAAATGGGTTTCCGGCAAAGACTTGATTCTGAACGTTATCGGCCGCATCGGTGTTGACGGTGCGCTCTATAAGGCAATGGAATTTTCGGGAGAAACGGTCAGCCGGCTGCCGATGGCGGACCGTCTGGCCATGGCCAATATGGCTATTGAAGCGGGAGCAAAAAACGGCATTTTCCCGCCGGATGCAATTACCGAGGAATACGCGGGAAAAAGAGCGCAGCGTAATTATAAATTTTATTCTTCTGATGCCGACGCCGTTTATGCGGACGTGATCGAAATAGACGCCTCCCGAATTGAACCACAGGTCGCTTTTCCGCATTTGCCTTCGAATGTCCGCGGTGTAAGCGCCGCTTCGGATATCCGGATTAACCAATCCCTGATCGGGTCCTGTACCAACGGCCGGATTGAAGATTTACGCGTCGCTGCACAAATTCTGCTGGGAAGAAAAGCATCATCTGAAGTACGTCTCATTATTGTTCCGGCAACTCCGGCCGTTTACCGGCAGGCCTTGCGGGAAGGATTAATAGAAGTGTTTTTGGATGCCCAGGCGATCATCAGCCCGCCTTCTTGCGGTGCTTGCTTAGGCGGCCATTTGGGCATACTGGCGGAAGGGGAGAGAGCGATCGCGACGACAAACAGGAATTTTGTCGGCCGCATGGGCCATCCGCAGAGCGAGGTTTTCCTGGCCGGGCCAGCCGTTTGTGCGGCTTCGGCGGTTTTGGGAAGGATAGCGGGGCCTGACGAATTATGAAAGATGATCACCGTTAATTGACAGGGGGACTTTTGCCGTTCTGTATTCGGAAAACAGGAGATTATCGAGAAAGGTTTGCATAATGATATTTAAGGGTAGAGTTTGGAAATTCGGGGATAATATCGATACCGATGCAATAATCCCGGCACGGTACCTCAACACGTCCGACCCCAAAGTTCTTGCGATGCACTGCATGGAGGATGCTGATCCGCAGTTTGTCAGCAAAATAAAAGAAGGAGATATAATTCTGGGCGGGGAAAATTTCGGCTGCGGTTCCTCCCGGGAACATGCGCCTATTGCCATCAAGGCGTCCGGCATCTCATGCGTTGTCGCCAAGAGTTTTGCCCGGATTTTTTACCGGAATTCTTTTAACATGGGTCTGCCGATTTTTGAATCCGCAGGTCTCTGGGCGGCGGTCAAAGACGGCGAGGAGATTCTTCTCGACAGTGCGCAGGGCCGGATAACCGTAATTTCCGGAGATAAGATATTCAATATCAACCCCATCCCGCCTTTTATGGAACAGCTGATCGCCGACGGCGGACTGATGCGGCATCTGGCAAAGAAATGAGAAAATAATGGGAAAAAAGTCTTTCCAAATAGCGGTGTTTCCCGGTGACGGAGTGGGAACGGAGATAATGAAGGAAGCCTTGAAGGTTTTGCGTTTGATTGTCGACAGACGGGAAATCGATATCGTGCTTGCAGAAGGATATATCGGCGGCAGCGCTTATGATCGTTTCGGCACACCGTTGCCTCAGCAAAGCCTTGATCTCGCGCTCCAGAGTGATGCTGTTTTGCTCGGTGCCGTCGGTGGACCGCAATGGGAAGCACTGGAATACAAATTGCGGCCGGAGAGAGCGCTTTTGGGTTTGCGGGAAAAACTGGGGCTTTATGCAAACTTGCGGCCCGTTGTCGTTTTTGATGACCTCCTGGATGCGTCTCCCTTAAAAAGGGAAATAGTGCGAGGTATTGACATCATGATTGTCCGCGAACTGACGGGAGATGTCTATTTCGGCCAACCGCGGGGGGTGGCAAAAAGAGAAAACGGTTTGCGCCAGGGCATTAATACGATGATTTATACCGAAGATGAAATCGCGCGCATTGCCGTCAGCGCTTTTGAAATTGCCCGGAAACGCAAAAAAAATCTTCTTTCCGTGGATAAGGCCAATGTCCTCGAATGCACCGAGCTTTGGCGTAAGGTGGTGACTGAAATAAGCCGTGAATATCAAGATGTTTCCTTGAAGCACATGTATGTTGATAACTGTGCCATGCAGTTGATCCGCAATCCCGCGCAGTTTGATGTAATCGTCACTACTAATCTGTTCGGCGACATATTGAGCGATGAAGCGGCGATGTTGACGGGATCGATCGGCATGCTGCCGTCGGCTAGTCTGGGCCGGGGTAAAGCTTTGTATGAGCCGATTCATGGTTCGGCGCCGGATATTGCCGGGAAAAACATCGCCAATCCTCTGGCTACAGTTTTATCGGTGGCGCTTCTTTTGCGTTACAGCATGAGTATGCCGCAAGAGGCTGATTTGGTGGAAAAGGCCGTCGCCGGTGTTTTAGCAGACGGTTGGCGGACGCAGGATATTTACCAGGAAGGCAAAAAACTCGTCGGTACGGAAGAAATGGGTGGTCATACGGTTGAAAAAGTGAAGGCTTTGCTGCTGTGACCAGTGCTTGAAACAGATAGAGTGAAAAATATTTCTTGGTCAGAGAAAAGCCGCCGGATTCCCAAACGCCTGTCATGGCGGGGGCTATAATGCTTGACAAGGGGAAAATACTCGTTGTCGATGACGAAATTGCGATCCGCAACTTGCTGCACGATTTCTTTACGGAAGCGGGCGATGAGGTTCTTCCGGCCGAAGGAGCAAAAGAGGCGCTGGCCCTGCTTCAGATTCATAACGCTGATATTATTTTTCTGGACTTGAAACTGTTCGGCATGAACGGAATCGAACTTTGCCGCCAGATTCGCAAGACCAAATCGGTGTATAAATAACGTTGGGCAATTTTTGCTCAAAACCAGAGCGGATTATGAATTCTGTCAATTTTTTTGAAAGAATATCGATATACCCACCTTATGCGCAGATCTACCGGCGACTAGGCTACAAAAAGCAGACCACAAAACTTGACGCAGGTAAGAAGAAGCAAATCGACCTTTATATCGCGGAAGCAGCTTCGCACATTACATTAAAAGGCTGTATGCTGAGGACGGTTATCGAAGCAAATGACGGGC
>CAYYBK010000080.1:0-8285 GCA_964470015.1 uncultured Syntrophales bacterium | reverse complement strand
TTTTTTAGGTTTGTCCATTATTCACAGAGCAGGTCTTCAGAATCAGATTAAATCGGGTGTTTCAGGCAGTCTCGGCAATAACCGTAACATTCCATCCGGGTTTCGGTCACGACAAAACCGGATTTATGAACAATATCATTTGATGCGATCGCTGTCGGTAAATTGTAATCTATAATATTTCCGCACTGTTTGCAGATAAGGTTGATGTGGTCGGCAAGATTGCCGTCATAGCGGTTTTCAGTTTTATCGAACTCCAGGATCTTAATAATGCCTTTTGCCGACAGCTCTTTCAGAATGGCATAAACGGCAGATAGACTGATCCTTTTGCACTTTTTTTTTGCTTCTTTATAAATCGAGGAGGCGCTGGGATGACTGTAACCTTTCTTTACGAAGGCATCCAACACGGCGAGGCGCTGACTGGTAATTTTGAGGCCTTTTTCCTTTAATTTGCCGATCATTATTTCTTTGTTGAACATTATCACTCCGGAACAGTTCCAGTTTAGCTAATACTAAACGTACTTGCTGCCTCTGTCAAGAACTTTCAAGCGGCAGCCGGCATTACACCGCTCGACCAAAGAAATCATTACCGGTTGACAGTCGGCATAATTATATGAAATAAACTCACAAAATCGTGAGGTCTTATGTGATTTCAATAAACCGGCAGATCCAGCAAATCAATAAAAATATCGATCGGATAATGGCGGTGGATTACGAGTATGTCACCCGCACGCTGCGGGCAATCACGCGTGCAAACTCCGCCGGGAACCCTGCTGCCTCCTTGAAAAAGCTGCTTGACCTGCAAAAAAGGCTTAGATATTCGCTGGAGCGTTTTCAGGCAAGGAGCCGGAGCGTGCCTGCGTTACATTTTCCGAAAGATTTGCCCATTACGGCAAAAAAAGATGAAATCATCACTGCAATAAAGAATAACCAGGCAGTAATCATCACCGGAGAAACCGGTTCCGGAAAAACAACACAAATACCCAAAATGTGTCTGGCCGCGGGACAAGGTCGGCGCGGCATAATCGGCCTTACACAACCGCGCCGGATTGCCGCTACCAGCATCGCCGCGCGCATTGCTGACGAAATCGGCGAGCAGTGCGGTAAATCCGTCGCTTATAAAATCAGATTTGACGAAAAAACTTCCGCCGAACCGTTTATTAAAGTCATGACCGACGGGATTCTGCTTGCGGAAACAGTCACTGATCAGTTGCTGCTGGCTTATGATACGATTATTGTCGATGAAGCCCATGAACGCAGCATCAATATCGATTTTATTTTGGGATTTTTAAGGACGCTGCTGGATAAAAGGCAAGATCTGAAGCTGATTATAACATCGGCAACCATCGACACCGCCAAATTTTCCGCCGCTTTCCGGCAGGCGCCGGTAATGGAGGTGTCCGGCCGCATGTACCCGGTGGAAGTACGTTATCAGCCGGTTGATTCCCTCCAGGAAGAATACGGCGAATCCACCTATATTGACGAAGCAATCGCCTGTGTAACTAAGTTGCAGGAGGAGAGACGCTTCGACGATATCCTGATTTTCATGCCGACCGAGCAGGATATCCGTGAAACATGCGAACGTTTATCCAAACGTTGTTCCGGTGTCGTTTTGCCTTTGTATGCGCGCCTTGCCGGTTCCCAGCAAAGGCTTGTTTTTGAAAAGATTGACCGGCAGAAGATAATAGTTGCTACCAATATCGCGGAAACATCGCTCACCGTCCCCGGCATTAAATATGTAATCGATTCCGGTCTGGCGAGGCAACTGGAATACAATCCCCGCAGCCAGACAACAGGGCTGCCGGTCAAGGCTATTTCACGCAGCAGCGCCGAGCAGCGCAAAGGGCGCTGCGGACGCGTACAAAACGGAATATGCATCCGTTTATATTCCGCCGATGATTACGCGGCGCGGAAGCTTTATACGGCGCCGGAGATCATGCGCTCCAATCTGGCCGGGGTTATTCTGCGGATGCTGGCCTTGAATCTCGGTTCCGTATTCGCTTTTCCGTTTATTGATTCTCCGCATCCGAAAAGCATCCGCGACGGCATCGATATTTTGAACGATTTGGGGGCTATTGCAAAATCTGATGCCGCAGGGGAATCAAAAGAATACAGGCTGACACAGATCGGCCGGACAATGGCCCAGCTGCCGCTCGATCCGCGTATTTCGCGGATCTTGATTGAAGCGCAAAAAGAAGGATGCATCAAAGAAGCTGCTATTATTGCTGCCGCCTTAAGCATCCAGGATCCGCGGGAGCGTCCTTATGATAAAATTGACGAAGCAGCCAAAGCCCACGCCCTTTTTCAGAATGCCGAATCGGATTTTCTGACTTATCTGAATATCTGGAATCATTATCATGATACATGGGAAAGGCTGTTGACGCAAAACAAACTGAGAAAATTCTGCCATGAACATTTTCTCTCCTACAGGATGATGACGGAATGGCGAGACATATATCAGCAGATAATGGATATTTTCACAGATAATCAAAGAGGGCGGCATGCAAATAAATACATCAAAATCGATATCAATCAGGAATTTTACGACAAAATCCATAAATGCATCCTCAGCGGCTACCTGTCGCACATCGCCCGGAAAAAGGAAAAAAACTTTTATCTTGCCGCCAAAAGCGGGGAAGTAATGATTTATCCGGGCTCCGGACTATTCAACCGGGGCGGAGGATGGATTGTGGCGGCGGAAATTACGCAAACGTCACGTTTATTTGCCCGCAACATAGCCAACATCGACCCGGCATGGCTGGAAGAAATCGGGAAAAATCACTGCCGCTACAGTTACACGGCGGCTCATTGGGAAAAAAACCGCGGCCAGGTTGTCGCACTGGAAAAAGTAACCATTTTCGGTTTAACCATTGTCGAGGCCAGGCCGGTCGCTTATGAAAAAATAAATCCGGAGGAAGCCCGGGCAATCTTTATCCGGGAGGCTCTTGTTCCCGGTGAGATCAACCGCAAAATACCCTTCCTCGAACATAATATCTCCCTTTGGCAAAAAGCCCTCGTTACGGAAGACAAACTGCGCCGGCGCGGCATCGTCGCCGATGAGGAAACCATTGCCTGCCTTTACGAGGCAAAGCTTCCCGTCATTTCCGAAATCCGTTCCCTTCTGCAACTGATTAAAGACAGAGGCAGCGACGATTTTCTGCGCTTCCGCGAAGAAGATTTCCTCGTTTTGAAAACGGACGAAGAGGATGTGGCCAAATATCCGGATCAGATAAAAATTGGCGCTGCCGCCTTTCCCTGCCAATATAATTTCGCACCGGGTAAGAATAACGACGGTGTAACGATGAAAATCCCGCTGGGCTTGATTACAAAAGCGGCGGAAGAAAACGTTGAACGCTTCTTGCCCGGACTATTGCAGGAAAAAACTTTACACCTGCTGAAAACTCTGCCCAAGGGGATAAAACAGCGTCTTCCGACGGCGGCGCAGATTGCCGATTTATTTCTGAACCAAACATTCGAATCCGGACAAAATTTGCCACAGGCTTTAAGCCGGTTCATTCGGGAAAAATACCAGGTCGCCTGTACGCCGGAAGTTTGGGATCTGGAGAAGCTTCCCTTGCATCTCAAAATTCTTTATCGTGTCGTTGATGAAAAAGGTGTGGAAATCAAAGAAAGCCGTGATATCAATGACCTCAAAGAGGAACTGGCCGACAAGATCAATTTCCGGGCGCTGGATAAGATTAAGCCTCAGTGGGAAAAGGAAGGTATTACAAGTTGGGAATTCGGGCCGCTGCCGGATGCAATACCGCTGACCGGCCGGCACGGGCTTATCGGATACGCCTACCCCGCACTGAAGGCAAAAAAAGACGGAATTGACCTCCGTCTTTTTGCAGACCAAAAAGAAGCTGAAAACAATCATAGCCGCGGCATTGCCGCGCTCTATGAACTTTATTTCAGCGACAAAATGAAACAGCTCAAAAAAAACGTCGCCTTTACCGGCGCATTGAAAACAGCCGCGGCCGATATCGGCAATCCAAAACTTTTGGAGCAGGCATTGCTTAGAAGAATTAAAAATGATCTGTTCCGCCGTCCCTGGCGCAGTAAGGATGAGTTTGTAAAATATGCCGATAGTGTGAATAACGGAATTCTGCAGTACGGACAGCAGGTCTTTACGTCCCTTGTCCCGGTTTTGCAGGCGTTCGATAATACTAATGCTCTTTTACAGAAACTATCGCTGAAAAATACCGGCAATAATCCTCTTTTATCTTTTCTTCAGGAAACACAGCGGGAGCTTCACCTTTTGATTCCGGTTGATTTCCCCGAAATGTATTCATTGGAGCGGATGAAAGAATTGCCGCGATATATGAAGGCGCTTGCTTTAAAGGCCGAACGCGGCAGCCTGAACCTGGCCGCCGCCCGAAAAAAAATGGCGGATATAAACATTTATTCCCAACAGCTTAAGGAACTGCAAAAAGATATTCCGTCCGATACGGCAGAGGGGAAAAATAATTTGATTGAAGAATTATTCTGGATGATCGAAGAATACAAAGTATCTCTTTTTGCCCAGGAACTTAAAACACCCTACCCTGTCTCCGCCAAAAAACTAGATCAATTAATCCAAAAAATTATGAGTTTTTAACCGGTCTGATTTTATTTATTTTCTTTAGTCGTATTTAGTCGTATTCTTCCAGATACCGTTCAATATATTCGCGCACCTTCTCCTGGGTCCGGTAAACGCCGAAATGTCCTTCACAAAGAATATCGGCTTTAAGATCAAGCAGTGCTTTCATTGATTTTTTCCAGGCGGCGATATCGGACCCGAATGCTTCATGAAACGGGCCGTGAGTATCCTGACCAAATAAGACTCTTTTGCCGTCGCGGTCCAGATGCAGGGAAATTGAGCCCGGAGTATGACCGGGCGTATGCAGGCAATATAATTGTTCCTCCCCGAATTGCAATATCTCCCTTGCGCCGTGCAGTTTACGGTCGATTTTCGTCGGGGGAAAATTCGTATCGTACCAGTTGGCGGCCGTACGAATAGCATCACCGGCCTCAAGAGGCGGAGCATCCAGCTCATGGATGATAATTTTTGCTTCGTAATATTTTTGAAAGAAAGGTGCAGAACCGATATGGTCAATATGGCAATGCGTAAGGATTACGCAGGATATATTACCGGGATTCAATCCCAGGGCTTCTATATTGCGGACAATTTGCGTCGAGCTGCGCCCGGCGCCGGCATCAATCAGAACAAGTTCGCCGGCAAAATCGATTAGGTAGATCGCCGCATCGTCAGCCTGGGTAAAATTGAGCCCGCCGATTAAATACACACCGCGGATTATTTCTTCGGCCTTCATCCTCATGGCAGCGTTCTTATGGTTAGCTTCTCTTCATAAAAAGATTCGGCTGGTTTTACAGCTCCCGTTTTTTGTTTGATCTGGATGCCGCGGGTCTGGATGCCGACGTCCTTTGTTTTAGTCTTCACTTCATAAAAAGATCCGGCTTCCTGCAGATTAAGCTTGCCCAATTCCGTGGAACTGGCATAGACGACGATCTGCTCATCGCCGAAAGGCGGATTAACCTCCAGTTCAAAGCGGTCGTTGCCGGAGGGGATTTCATATATTACACCTCCGTTGAAATAATTATCGCTGCGCGACGGATTGGGGAGCAGCTGGAGCGATTCCCCTTGGACGTTGATATAGATAACCCGGGCATAAAAAGGCTTGTTGCCTTTTAGAAATATTTTAATGCGCTCCCTGTCTTTATACTGTTTTTTATCCGTCCAGATCTTAACGCTGAGCGGCAGTGCCGGATCATCGGCTACGGAGTGACCGGACGCTACTTTACTCATCGCTTTTTCATCCGGTATTACTTCCGCCTTGATTTTCACGCGATAGCAATCACCGGAACGTTCGTCCTTGTACCAGCCGTGTTCCCGGACTTCTATTACTTTTACCGCCGCATTGGAATAAGCTTCGACAACATCCTTCTCCAACTCGTAATTCTTCACCTTGGTTTCACTTCTTACATAGGAAACGGCATTTTCCACGGCAACGCGTTTGGCTTCGGACATGGCCGCAAGTTCCGTCTGTTTTCTCGATTTATCGTCTCCCGCACAGGAATATCCTTCCGCCTCCGTTATCGTTGACTGAGCGGCAGGAAGATTATGGGGAAAAATAAAAATACAACAGATTAACGCCAAGATTAGCCTGAACATGGAAAGCCTCCTTCCCTGAACGTACCGATCATCTCGTTAATGTCCTTTATATTATTGCGACGAAGATAGTTCTCTATTCCGGCAAGTATGTCTATCGTGGCGCGGGGATTGATGAAATTGGCCGTACCCACCTGCACGGCTTTGGCCCCGAGAATCATGAATTCCAACGCATCATGGGCGGTCATAATGCCGCCGATGCCGATTACCGGAATCGCTACCCGTTTCGTCACCTGCCACACCATGCGCAAGGCAACAGGCTTGATGGCCGGGCCGGAAAGTCCGCCGGTTATGTTTTTCAAATGCGGCATCCTGTTTTTCAAATCAACGGACATGCCCGTTAATGTATTGATCAATGATATGGCGTCGGCTCCGGCCTTTTCCACCGCAGCAGCAACGGCAGTAATATCGGTAACGTTGGGTGTGAGCTTAATGATGACGGGTAAATCAGTCTCTTCTTTGACTTTGCGTGTAACCACGGCGGCGATTTGGGGGTCGGCGCCGAAGCTTACACCCCCTTTTTTTACATTGGGGCAGGAAATATTCACTTCGAGCGCATGAACGCCTTTTGCCGCATTTAATTTTTTAGCCACCTTTTGATATTCGGCGTAAGATTCGCCATAGATATTGGCAATCACCGCCACATCATATTTTCTTAAAAAAGGCAGTTTTTCTTCGATAAAGGCATCTACACCGATATTCTGCAACCCGATGGCGTTGAGCATCCCGCCGTTTGTTTCCATGATCCGCGGCGGGGGATTGCCCGGACGCGGTTGCAGCGACAAGCCTTTTACAACAATTGCGCCCAGTTTATTTAAATCCACATAGCCGGCATATTCCTCCCCGTAACCGAATGTTCCGGATGCCGTCATTACCGGATTTTTCAGTTCAAACCTGCCCAATTCCACCGCCAGCCGCGGGACTTTTATTGTTTTCATATCCGGCTGTCACTCCAGATAATATCTTCCAGATTAAACACGGGCCCGTCGGTGCATACCCTTTTATAGCCTTGGTTGCCATTCCTGTCTCTTACGGCCACGGAGCATCCCATACAGGCTCCGGTGCCACAGGCCATTCGCTCTTCCAGCGACACCTGGCATAAAAACCGGTGCCGGCTGAATATTCCGGCCAAAGCCTTCAGCATGGGATTCGGGCCGCAGGCATAAACAACGGTTTGCGCCGGATCGTATTTTTTTATGTCTTTTTCCCATGCCTGTGTAACCAGCGCTTTCCGCCCGCAGGAACCGTCATCGGTACAGACGTGGGTATTGCAGTGAAGCCTCTCCAGTCTATCGAGGCCGACAAGGCCCTTTATATTCTGCGCTCCCAGATAAAAGCTTACTTGCGACGGGGGGAAATATAATTTTTGGCATAGATGCCGTGCTAGCATGTACAGCGGCGCCATTCCTATTCCGCCGGCAATAAAAACCGCCTTTCCCCTTGCCGGAAATATTGCATACCCTTCGCCCAAGGGGCCGTGTATTTCCAGTTGCGAACCCTTGATTAAACCCGCCAGTACTTGCGTTCCTTTGCCTACAACACGAAAAAGGAGTTCCATAGCCGCAGAGGATTGGCGTAAACGGAAAGAATAGATGCTGAGCGGCCGGCCCAAAAACGGATCGTTCAATCCCGCAACGCGGACCATGACAAACTGCCCCGGCCGCGGCTCTACAAAGGAAACGGGCAGAGCTATCTTCATCAGAAAGTAGTCTTCCTGCACTTCCTCGTTGCTTAATATTTCACCTATCCAGATATTTTTCCCCATTTAATTTCTCAGTGCGCCGCCGCTTTTAATTTATATCTGCCCACATGATCAAAGCATCTTCGCGGGTATCGCTGTAATAAAGCGACCTTCTTCCTTTTACTACAAAACCGCTTTTGCGGTAAAGCATTATTGCGGCGGCGTTCGATTCCCTTACTTCCAGGGTTTGGGATCTCACTCCGACCTGTCTCGATATATCTTTCATCACGGTCAGCAATCGTTCCGCGAGATTATGCCGGCGGAATTCCTTCTTCACCGCCAGATTATGCAAATGAGCCTCATCGGCCACAATCCAGAAGATTATATAGCCGGCGATTATGCTTTTCCCCTTCCGGCAGATGCGGGCGACAAGACATT
>CAYYBK010000079.1:0-8544 GCA_964470015.1 uncultured Syntrophales bacterium | reverse complement strand
GCGGGAAGGTATCTCCGGCATCAAGTTTATTCCGCAGCTCCAGCAGCTCAACTTCGCCTGTCAGATTGCCGGTGTGCCGGAGAATTTTGATGTGATCCGGAAAAGTTATTTCGATCATGAAAAACTTTTATCGATCAATGACAATATCGGCTATGCCTCCGTTTCGGCGGTGGATGCCTGGACTGATGCCGGTTTCCGGCTTCCGGAAAGCGAGGACGAAACGGTGGACTGGGATACCGGTGTTATCGCTGGTTCGGGGATCGGCGGCATGGACACGATTGCAAATACGGTTGTGCCGATGATTAACGACGGCAAGGTGCGGCGGATGGGCAGCCGGATTGTGGAACAGGTCATGAACAGCGGTACCAGCGGCAGGATCGGCGGCCTTCTGGGCGCCGGCAATCAGGTTACTTCCAATTCATCGGCCTGCAGTACCGGCAATGAAGCCATTATTGAAGCACTCTGGCGGATAAGAGCAGGATTGGCGAAAAGGATGGTGGCTGGCGGTTCGGAAGGAGCTTCGCCCTATATCTGGGGCGCGTTCGATTCCATGCGCGTCATCTGCCGCAAGTATAACGACGATCCCGCGGCCGGGTCACGTCCGCTCAGCGCTTCCGCCTGCGGCTTTGTCCCCGGTTCCGGTGCCGCGATGCTGATTCTGGAAGATTTGGAAACCGCACTGTCGCGGGGGGCCAGAATTTATGCGGAAATAATCGGCGGCCACGTCAACAGCGGCGGGCAGCGCAACGGCGGTTCCATGACCGCCCCCAATCCCGATGGCGTACAGAAATGCATCCGCGCCGCGGTGGCGGATGCCGGGGTCGATCCCGCGGAAATTGATGCCATTAACGGCCATTTGACGGCTACATTTGCCGATCCCTACGAAGTTAAAAACTGGTCTGCCGCTTTAGGCCGGAAGGCGCAGGATTTTCCCTACATCAATTCCACGAAATCAATGATCGGCCACTGCCTCGGTGCCGCCGGAGCGATCGAATGCGTAGCCACGATCCTCCAGCTTTATAAGGGATTTTTGCATCCTTCCATCAACAGCGAGGATATTCACCCGGAGATTGCGGAATTCGCCGATAAAATTCCACAAAAGTGCATCGAACAGCCGCAGCTGAAAATATTTGCCAAAGCCGGCTTCGGCTTCGGTGACGTCAACAGTTGTCTCATATTTAAAAAATGGGAAGAAAAATAATCATATAAAAAGGAGTAGAAAGTTATGGAAGAAAAGAAAATTTTTGCGGAGATGATTAACATTTTAAAAGCTTATACGAAGGACGCAGCCCTTTTGGAAAAAGCAACGCTTGATACGCATATTCTGAACGATCTGAAAGTCAATTCGGCGCGCCTTGTGGACGTGATCATTAAATGCGAAGATGTTTATGGAATCAGCATTGATGATGATGAGGCGGATAAAATCCGGACAATCGGTGATGCTGTGCGCGTAATTAAACAAAAGCTCGGGTAGAAAAATGGATAAAAAATCCATATTGTTTCTTCAGCTCCAGGACCTTTTGGGGCGGATAACCATTATTTTTATCGCGCCCATGTATTTTCTTGTCATCCGGATTTTATTTTACCGGGTATATGATTTACAGAAAATCCGCCGCCAATGTGCCGAAGAATTTTCGCGGCACAAAGGCCCCTGGATTATTTGCGCTAATCATCTCACGATGATTGATTCTTTCATTCTGTCTTATGCCGTTTTTAGCCTGAGGCAGCATTGCAGTGATTATAGAAAGCTGCCGTGGAATCTGCCGGAGCGAAGCAATTTTCAGAGCAATATAATCCTGGCGGTCTTATGCTATCTGGCCAAATGCATTCCGGTTGATCGGGGCGGACCGCGGGAAAAGACGAAAAAAACACTGGATAAATGCATTTATCTGATGCGCCATAATCATAATATCATGATATTTCCCGAAGGCGGTCGTTCCCGGACCGGACGCGTGAATAAGGATGGATTTTCCTACGGCATCGGACGCTTCGTGAAGGAAGTGGAAAATTGCAGGATCATGTGTATTTATCTGCGGGGCGATAAACAGGAAAGTTACAGCATCATCCCTACCTGGGGAGAAAGATTTACGGCGCGGGTGGAGGTGTTTAAACCCGTTGCTGTTGAGGGGGGGCTGCGCGCCCAGCGTGAATATGCGGCACAGATAATAAAGCAACTGGTACAAATGGAGGAAAGATATTTTGGCTTGCATCGGGAACGACGTTGTGGCCTGGAAGGATCAGTCCAACGCGAAGAAGAGCGGAGATTTTCGCTATCTGACAAAAATCCTCACCGCTGCTGAGATAAACGCTGTTCATGATGCGAAAAAGCCCGATTTGTTGCTGTGGTCGCTCTGGGCCAGTAAGGAAACGGCATATAAAGTAATGCGCAAAACTCGCGCGCAAACTCCTTTTCTCCCGCGGCGCTGGCCGGTTGATCTTCATAAGCAATCTAAAAAATTCGGCGCCGGTGCGGTTACCATCCCGGACGGCAACAGGGTCTTTATTCGCATTAATTACGGCGCAGATTATATCCATTGCATCGGTGCGGACGATTTCTCCGCACTGGACAGAATAGTCTGCGGTATTGCACCGCCGCTTCCGGTCGGCGGGCAAAATGCCGGTCTTTCGTCATGGGGGAGAAAATCCCTGCTGTGCAGGCTGGCCGGCATTCACCGGTTGGACCTCCCTGATCTGGAAATCAGAAGAATAAAAAACGGCAGCGAACTTGGGCCCCCATGCCTCTATTATAAAAACGTAAAAATTCCATTCGACATCAGCTTAAGTCACGACGGCAATTTTGCCGCTTATGCATTCCTCCGGCCGGCTGCTTAGTTGCTTTTTGCCGGTCGTTCAGCAGTGACGGCAGCGACGGATATTTTATTGTCTTCTTGATATCCTTGTGTTAAAAAAACACTACATATTAAAATCATTATAGTTTTTCATAAACTGCGGGGAAAGGATTTTTTATGAAGATTGCTGTTTTAAACGGTTCTCCGAAGGGCCGGGCCAGTGTCACCATGCAGTATATCAATTTTCTGCAGTTAAAAAACAAGAATGTTGACTTCCTGATTTTCGATGTTGCACAAAAAATCAAAGAACTGGAAGTCGATGAAAAAGCTTTTGGGGGAATTATCAGAGAAATATCCACCGCTGATGCCGTTATCTGGGCATTCCCCCTGTATTTTTTTCTTGTTTCCTCGCAGTATAAAAGATTTATTGAACTGGTTTTTGCCAGAAACGCCGCTTTTGCCTTTCGGGGGAAAACTGCTGCTGTTTTGAGCACATCAATCAATTTCTTTGATCATACCGCCCACAACTACATGAACGCCGTCTGCGATGATTTGCAGATGAAGTATGCCGGCTCCTATTCGGCGGAAATGAACAATCTTTTGAAGGCGGGAGAACGGCGGCGGCTGCAACTCTTCGGCGAGTTGTTCCTCCGGGCGATTCAGGACGGGTCTCCGGCCATTAGAAACAACAGGCCGCTTGCGGCTTCTCCAATTGATTATCAAGCGCAGGAGCTGATGCCAGTGCAGGCCCAGGGCGTAAAGATTTTAATCGTTGTTGACGATATTAATAAAAATAACAATCTCCGCCGGATGGTGGAAAACTTGCAGAAGACTTTTTCACCTGCGGCACAACTGGTGCAACTTATTGACATCGATATAAAAGGAGGATGTATCGGCTGCCTGCAATGCGGAATGGATAACAGGTGCGTTTACGAGGGGCAAGATGGTTTTGTCGATTTTTTCAACAGCCGGATCAAAAGCGCGGATATTTTATTTTTTGCCGGCGCAGTTTTTGATCGGTTCTTATCGGCCACCTGGAAATGTTTTTTCGACCGCAGTTTTTTCAATGGGCATATCCCGATGCTCAAAGGCAAGCAGCTAGGTTTTATTGTCAGCGGTCCTTTAGGCCAGCTGGCTAATTTACGCCAGATTATAGAAGCTTACGCGGAAATGCAGCATGCCAATCTTGCCGGCATCGTCAGCGACGATGCCGGAAGTCCGGAAGAAGTTAACGGAGCGCTGCAATGGCTGGCCAGCCGCGCGGTAATGTACGGTACTCTAGGCTACACAAAGCCGCCTACGTTCTTGCAGGTAGGCGGCACTAAGTTGTTCCGTGATGTCATCTGGAGCAGGCTGCGGCCTGTATTTCAGGCGGATCACAGATATTATAAAGAACACGGATATTATAATTTTCCGCAAAAAAATTATAAGTGGCGGCTCATCAATAGTCTGTTGATGCTGTTGACAAAAATTCCTCTATTCCGCCGGGAGTTCGTCAGAAAAATAAAGAAAGAGATGCTCAGGCCCTTTACAAGGGTGCTTTCCCGTTTCCAATAAAAAATTTGCGAGTATTCAATGGCTGGAGAGAGCAAATCCAACGCCCGGCGGGCAGCATGGAAAAAACCGCGGGAAATTCCGCCCGCGAGTGCCGAATCCGGACAATGTGGCCGCTGCAGGGAGAAAGAGGATCATTACTGCGCCATGCTGGTCGAACAAAGCGGCGAAGCGATGTATTTACTCTACCAGGAAAAATTTGAATACGTGAATCCCGGCTTTGAAGAAATGTTCGGTTACAAAAAAAATGAAATCTGCGGGATTAGTTTCGCCTGGAAAAATTTTTTTCTGCCGCAAGATCATCCGCTCCTGGAGAAAACGTTCAATCATTTATCGCCCGATACCGGGTTTAATCCCTACAGTCACTTTACCGCCGTGGCGAAAAACGGCCGGCGACTGAGGGTGGAGTTGTCCGTTTCCCATGTATCCTATAAATCCGGCCAGGCGGCGCTGGGAATGATCCGGGATATAACCGCGCGCAAAGAAGACGAAGAGCAGTTGCACAAAAGCGAAGCCCGTTACCGCGAACTCGCGGAACTTCTGCCCGGCAGCTCCTTTGAATGCGATCTGAATTTTAACGTGACATTTTTCAACCAGAAGGCTTTAAAAACGTACGGTTACACAAAAGAGGAACTGCGCGAGGGTTTTAATATACTGCGAACAGTTGCGCCGGAGGAAATCGATACTGTTTTGCATCATGTCGCCGGACTGCTGGACGGATCAATGAAAAGTCCGGTGGAGTCAGTAGCTTTACGCAAGGACGGGTCCCGTTTTCCCATCCACATTTCGGCGGCCCTCATCCGGGATCAAGACAAACCGGTCGGCATAAGAGGACTGGCGATAGATATCAGCGGCCTTAAAGAGAAAGAAGCGGCTCTGCGTCAAAGCGAGGAAAGATACATTTCCATGATCGATACTCTTGAGGACGGTTATTACGAAGTTGATTTAAAAGGGAGAATAACAAATTTCAATAAGGCGGCTTTGCGCATGGCCGGTAGGACCGCGGAAGAGCTGCGGGGTGCTTCGTATAAAACACTTTCCACCGCTGAATATTATGAAATGATTTTTCGCGAATTCAATAAAGTATACCAGCCGGGGATTCCGTCTCACGGTAGCGAATTCGTTGTTATAAAAAAAGACGGCCGGAGGTATATCGGCGATCTTTCCGTTGCCTTAATGTATGATGAAAACGGCAAACCTGCCGGATTCCGCGGTATTGTGCGCGATGTCACCGTCCGCAAGCAGATGGAAGATGAATTAAGAGAAAGCCGCGAAAGATTCAAAAACATAGTGGCCAATGTGCCCGGCATTATTTTTCAGTGGCTGGTCCGGCAAGACGGTTCTTCCGCTATTCTCTATGTCAGTAAAAGCGTCCGGGAGCTCGGAATCAATGCCGACGAATTGAAAAAGAATCCTTTAATCGTTTTCAGCTTTTTTGCAAGGGAAGAAAAAAAACGTCTTTTAGCCGGGATCACAAAAGCGGCGCAATCTTCCGGACAGCTGAACTGGGAAGGCCCGACTACTATTAATAATATTACCAGATGGCACCGCTGCCTTGCTTATGCGCGCGGGCAGAGCAACGGCGACGTCATCTTTGACGGTCTTGTTTTGGATATGACGGAAAGCAGGCGTGCGGAAGAAGAAAAAAAGGAACTGGAAGCCCGCCTGCAGCAGGCGCAAAAAATGGAAGCGATAGGGACGCTGGCCGGAGGGATTGCCCATGATTTCAATAATCTGCTCATGGGCATCCAGGGGTATGCTTCGTTGATGCTTCTAGGTGAAGAGGCCGCTGCACAGCATTACCGGAAATTAAAAAGTATCGAGGAGCTTGTGGCCAGCGGGGCAAATTTAACCAGACAGCTTCTAGGCTTTGCCCGCCGCGGCCGTTATGAAGTAAAACCGACCGATTTAAATGACATTGTCAGCAGAACAGCAATGCTTTTCGGCCGGACCAAGAAAGAAATAATAATTCATTCGCGGCTGGAAAAAAATATCTGGATTGTAGAGGCAGATCAGGGCCAGATTGAGCAGGCTTTTTTAAATCTCTATGTCAACGCCTGGCAGGCGATGCCGGGCGGCGGTGATTTATATCTGGGAACGAAAAACATCCGGCTTACGGAAGAAAAATTCAAGCACTATTCGCTGCCGGCCGGCAATTACGTTCAGGTTTCGATTACCGATACCGGCGTGGGAATGGACGCCGCTACCAAAGACAGGATTTTCGAACCGTTTTTTACGACCAAGGGAATGGGACGCGGAACAGGATTGGGATTGGCGACGGTATACGGAATCGTCAAAGGACATAACGGCGTAATAAATGTTTATTCTCAGAAGGGGCATGGGACGACTTTTAATATTTACCTGCCGGCCGTAAACAAGGGAATAATTCCCGACAATAAACGGCCCCTGCCGCTCTTTAAAGGCCATGAAACTATTCTGCTGGTTGATGATGAAATTTCGATCGTCGAAGTAACGAGTCAGCTTCTGGCGGAGCTTGGTTATAAAGTAATCTGTGCCTACAACGGCTCCGACGCCGCAGAAATCTATCGGACCAGGCATCAGGAAGTTGACGTAATTATTTTGGATATGATTATGCCCAAAATGAGCGGCAGCGAAACTTTTGACACCTTAAAGAAAATTGACGAGCACGTCAAAGTCATTCTCTCCAGCGGCTACAGCATCAACGGGGAAGCGGCCGAGATCATGAAAAAAGGCTGCCTTGCTTTTATCCAAAAGCCTTTCAATATTGCTGCCATATCGGAAAAAATAAGAACTGTGCTGGATCACCCCTGATCGTACGGGTTGGGTATGATTAAATTTGATATTTTGCGGGGAATATTGTAGAAAATTTTTCATGAAAAGGACGGAAGCGGAGTATAGCCGAACATATAAAGGGATGGCCCTTATTGCCGACCCCATCCATCAGTATGCTTTTTTCACGGTACCGCAGGACTACGGTCCGCCGGAAACGACGGAAAAGGATCTGATCGATTCTCCCTGGTTGCAGCGGTTAAGAAGGATTTATCAATTGCAGAGCGCCCGCTGGGTTTATCCGGCAGCGGAACATTCGCGTTTTCAGCATTCACTGGGAACAATGCATATCGCGGGAGAATTTGCCGGGCACATTTATCCGAGTTTGCGTGATGTGTGCAGGGACGTGCCCTCTTTTAATTATCTCGAGGAGCTGATGCGGATTGCCGGCTTGCTGCATGACGTCGGTCACGGTCCTTACGGTCATTTTTTTGACGAGCATTTTTTAAGCCAGTGGGGATCGACGCATGAATTGATCGGACAGCAGATTATCGTCAAAAAGCTCGGGAAACTGATTGCCCGCATCGGACGCAGTCCTTCCGGAGCTTTTGCGTCTCGGGAAGCGTTGGATCCCCGGCAGGTCGCCTATTTGATAAAATTGCCGGAAATAGAGAGAGAAAGACAGCCGCGCTGGCTGCAGTTGCTGCGGCAGCTTTTTTCCGGCGTTTATACGGTGGACAATCTCGATTACGTGCAGCGCGACGCCTATATGACGGGATTTTCACTTGATATGGTCGATATCCCCCGCCTGCGCTATTATACTTTTTTTACCAAAGAAGGTGTTACTCTTCATCAATCGGGAATCTCCGCCATGCGGCGTTTTCTTAATGCCCGCCTTAATCTTTATAGCAATGTCTATTTTCACCGGACGACGCGGGCGCTGGATTTACATTTGCAGGAAATATTCCGCCCGACCATCGAAATGCTTTTCCCGGGCAATCCGGTGAGAAATCTTGATGACTACCGGCGCTGCGACGAGTGGTTCTTATTCAACGAAGTGCAGGCTTGGCTTAAATCCAAGGATGCAACGAAAAGAAAACTGGCACGGGAATGGAAAAAACTTCATGACCGGGAAGTCAAATGGAAAATGGCTTTTTCCGCCGAAATTTCCATTGCTCAACTGCAGCGCGGTACCGGGTTTGCTACGGCGGGAGATTATGAACTGAAAATAAGGGAACGCCTGCCGGCAAAACTTAAAGATATCTCCTTTAAGATTGATCTGGCCACACAAGATCCCCGTCCGCTCAATCCCATCGCCGAACCAGGCAAAAGAGTAAATATTTTTAATCCGGTTTCCGGCCGTACATCACCGGAGCCGCTGATGGAGATATACCGCTTCATTCCTGCACGGGTTATGCATTTCAGGGTATTCGCCCTCAGCCATGAGTAT
>CAYYBK010000078.1:0-8664 GCA_964470015.1 uncultured Syntrophales bacterium | reverse complement strand
ACGCTCGTCAATGAGAACGATGATATCCGTGATGCCGTCATCCTTCATTATAACAATCTCGGCATGCAGTGCCGGGAAGCTAAAAATTTTGCCGAAGCGGTGAAAAATTACACCAAGGCCATTTCCGCGTCACCAAAAGATGAAATTTTGCATTATAACATCGCCCGTGCCTACTTTGAGGAGGGCAAAAGGGAGAGCGCGGAAGAATTTTTGAAAAAGGCATTGCAATTAAATCCGGATTTCAAAGAAGGCAAAGTATTTTATGAATATTTGCAGAAGATCGAGCCGCCCGCATCAGGCAAAACAAACGGCGAAAGGGTGAGGAAATCGGGAGGATTCTTTAAAAAACTATTTGTTTCAAAATAAAGATGCACCCTCCGGCATTGACTTGCGTCGGCAATTATAAGCATCCCGTCTGCAGCGCTCGAATTGCCCGTTGTGTTTTCTCATCTCTTCCCTCATCCTGCAAAGCTGAAGAGAAGTAAACATTCCCCGCTCGGCAAAATATTTTCCTAGCCGCGGCTGGATGGTCCTCTGCTTATTCAACAGCAGTATTAACTGCCGCGTGGAAAGATATCCGCAACGTAAGGCGCATTCGCCGAATCTTTCGCCGTATTTCCTGCAGCGCAGAATGTCGGTGACATTACCGCCCTCCATCCAGCCCCAGCTCACAGCAATGGTGCCAATGGAAGGCCGCTGTAATTTCTGCCAGACAATCGCCTTGACAAGCAGGGAAAAAGAAATATGCCCGGCATAGTAAAGATACTGGCCGAACAAGAGACTGCGTTGCGGCATTCGGCCGGTATAGAGCTGTTCTGACTTTTGCCTGGCATAATGCCGGCAGGTGCCGTGAGGTGCGGAAGACGGCCGGTGCCTGCAAATGGTCTCGTTTTCGGTTAATGAATATTTCCGGGGGCTAGCAAGAAATTCCTGCAACAACCGGTAGGCCCGGCTGATTTCCTTAAAACGTTTTTCCAGGAAATCAGGCGCACCGGCAAGGATCACCGCACGGTCCGGATGAGTCTCCAGCGCCTTTTTCCGGAAAGCCGCTTTAACGCCCGCTGGTTCCAGATGACGCAGGAATTCTACCGACAATTCAATGTCCGGGTCGAAAAGAGACGCACAGGCACTAAGCAGATCCTGCCGGAAAACTTCTGCAGCCGTCACATCATGCTCCTTTTTCCATCAGCAGACACCTTCTTGCTTATTGCAAAATATCCGCCGTAAAGCTTATACCCGCCCAAATGCTTAATCTCCGCGCATGCTTGCCGGCGGAGCGATATTAATATATCGGGCCGGAAAAACGCAATCTTGAATGCTTAATAGCCTCGCCTGTATTTCTTCAACCGATAGACAAGCATACCTGCTTCCGCAAAGCCGGTACCTCGCACCGAAAAAGCGCCGGGCGGAGGAGAGATAGTTCAACGACGGCTAAATATACGTGTAAAAATCAGCCGGGTGAAAGTCAGGGCGTTACGGACGAAATCGACAAAAGGACGGAAATGGGAAATCCTTTCCCCGCCGGGATTATAATCAACACGCACCGGAACTTCCAATACAGGCAGCCCTTTTCTCTTCGCCTGAACCAGCACCTCCACTTCGAACTGAAAACGCTGCGCTTTGGTCGGCAAGACAATCACCTCCGGCAAGGGATAAACGCGCATGCCGCTCTGCGAATCAGCCAGTGCCGGTCCGCCCGACATCCGGACCCAGAAATTAGAAAATTTCCTTCCGAAGCGGCTTGTCCAGGGCACATGCTCTTCCGTCATGTTTGCCCTTACGCCCACGACAATCGGGCGAACGCCACGGGGAATTGCGGCAATCATACTCATTGCATCTTCGGGATAGTGTTGGCCGTCGGCATCAATGGTAATCGCCCAGTCGGAATTCACGGCGGCGGCGGTAAATCCGTTCGTCAGGGCGGCGCCTTTGCCCAGATTGTTTTTGTGGCGGATAACCTGAAGATTCGGAATGCCATTGATCAGCTGGGCGGTATCATCCGTTGACCCGTCGTCAACAAGGAAAACCGGAAAACCGGTAGCCAGGGCCTGTTTTATAACCTGCACAACGGTCGCGCCATGATTATAGGCGGGAATGACAAAGGCAAATCTGTTTTTTATATCAGCCGTTGGAATCACTTTTTCCCTCAAACATGCTTCCTGGATATATCCGCAGAACAGGCATGTAAATTCAACTAAGCGGAGTAATTTTACTGCATGCACCGCAACGATGAAAAAACGGCACCCGCACAGCCGGATTTTTTACGTAACCTCCTCCGGCAGGAAAGCCACCGCCCAGGTTCCCGGCCCCATATGCGCCCCGGAAGTCAGGGATAGCGGCTGAATGATTATTTCGGCCTGCGGATATTCCGCAGCAATCAGCGGTTTGATTTTGCCCTCGACCAAATCATAATTGTCCGAATATTCCAGCATGATTAAAGCTTTTGTTTGCCTGTTTAAAGACGAGGCCAGTTTCTCACGGGCCATTTTTATCTGCTCGCCCTGATTACGCACAACCGCAACTTTCTTTGCACCTTCGGGCTGCGGTGATACAACCGGTTTCATTTTCAGCATATCGCCGAAGAAAGCGCTGGTTTTGGAGAGCCGGCCGCCTGCGGCCAGATACTCAAGCTTTTCCAGAAAAACATATTCTTCGCAGGAATTTACGGCCCGGGCGGCAAAAGCGATTGTCTGCTCCATATCTTCCGACTTAGCCAAAAAACGTGCTGCCGCCAGCGCTATGACCGCCAGCCGCCCGGAAGCAGCACCGGTATCGATAATGGCAAACCTGTTACGGTAGTCATGCTGTTTTTTCCATTCGCTGGCCGTGCTGTAATTGCCCGTATAAACCGATCCGACGCACAAATACAATACCCTTCCGAACCTGGCCAAAGCGCTTTCATAAAACTGCCGTCGCTCATAAACGGATGCCTGCGCGGTGGAAACTTTAATCCCCTGCCGCATCGCGTCATAAAGCTCTCCGGCATGAAAATGCGTTTCCGGCAGGCATTTGCCGCCAACGGTTATATAACTGTGCAAAAGCGTTATACCGTTTTTCTTCGCGTCTGCACGGGTCAGTGAACCGGCGGCATCGGTCATGATATGCAAGCTTTCGTTGAACCCAGATTCTTTGAATTCGATAATCTGCTGCACCAGATTATCGTCTTCCCACGTTACCATACTGCCTGCTTTCTCCGCCGCCTTTCTTATTTTTTCCCTGTCTTCCGTATGCAGATGTATTTTGTAGAGATTGCCGTGAGGAATGACGACCACATTCTTTTCTCCGCCGGTAATGACCGTGAGCTCGCGGGCGGATATATTTTGCGCCTCCACGACGAAATCGACACAATAACCTGTTTCGGTATCTTCTCTCAGCGGGGAGGAAGGATGCAGAAGTCCTCTGAATAATTCCGTTACCGGGCGGTATCGATGCGCCGTTCCCGCCAGGGAGCAAAAAAAACCTTCAAAAAAAATATACATCCCCAAAGCACCGGCATCCACAACCCCGGCTTCTTTTAATTTCGGCAGGAGTTCACAGGTAGCGCGGACCGATTGTTCCAGATGGTCGATGATGGCGTCCACCGCTTGCCGATCCATGACGGTCGGACCGGCGGAAAGGCATTCCGTAAGGGCATCGAAAAAGCTGAGTATTGTTCCGGGACGGGGATTTTCCACCGCCCGCCAGGCACGATCCCGCCCTTCCCCGGCACAGCGGGGCAGATCATGCAGAAAATCCGCCGCATATAATGCCGAAAAAAATCTGGAGGAAATGTTGCCGGAATTGCCGCGGGCCGACAAAAGAAGCCGGCTGATGACTGTTCCTTTTTCCTGCCCGGCGGCGAGAAGAGGAGTCAGACTGATAGAAAGATTGCGGCCGGTGTCGCCGTCGGCCACCGGAAAAACATTAATGGCGTCGAGTAAATCCGCCCAGGCGGAAAGCCGTTCCACTCCGGCGACAAAAGCTTTTTTTAATGATTCATCCATTGAAAAAACCCAAAGCACGGCGGATATCTTCGGGAACTTTGAAGATCATTTCCATTTCCGGCACCTTTACCGTCACCTGTTCCGTACGGCCGCGGGCGCAGATTTTTCCGTCCGCCGCCCGCCTGATTTCAAAATTGACGACAATCTTTACCCGGGCATCATCCAGCGTCGCCTTGACAATGACTTCATCGCGGTAGCGCAAAGGATAAATATGCTTTGTCGAAGTTCTGATTATCGGAAAAATTAATCTATGCCGCTCATAGTAGGAAAACAGGTCGATGCCATACCGGTCGAAAAGAGCCGTACGGGCCATTTCGAAATAATTCAGATAATTGCCGTGCCAGACGATCTGCATCGGATCGAGATCGAAAAAAGGCACGGTTAATTTTATTTCAACGCTGCGGTTATCTTTATCCATTATTTCATCCTGAAGAAATCAGAATACCTGATCGCGGTACGGGTATTCTCGATATCAACGTCGAGCGGCCTGTCTTCGACCAGCGGCGCGCTGATCAATCTGATCTTCTTCTGCAATGCCGCAAGCAGCGGCCTTACCTTCAGATTTCCCCTGATATCGCAAGCCTGCGCCGCCGCCAGCAGATGTATCGCCGCAACGCGTTCCGTTAAACTGCAAATCCGTTCCGCATCCCGCGCCGCAATCGTCCCCATACTGACCTTGTCCTGGTTATGCGATTCCGTGGAGCGCGAAAATGATGCCGCGGGCATCGTCCCCTTCAAGGCTTCCGCCGTAAGTGCCGACGAAGAAATGGACATCGCCTTAAATCCGTGATGCAGACCGTTTTCCTTGCCGGTGATACCGACCAAATCACCCGGCAATCCTCTGTTTAAATGCGGATTGACCAGAAGCATCGTCTGACGGTCGCACATGTCGGCCACGGAAGCAAGCGCCGCTTTCAAACCGTCCATAGCAAAAGCGATATGCCCGCCATAAAAATTGCCTCCCATCAGAACAGCGCCGTCTGCCGGATCAAAAAGCGGATTATCATTGGAGCTGTTTGCCTCCATCTCCACCCAATCCCTTATCCAGGAAAGCGCGTCATCCAGCACTCCCAATATCTGCGGCGCACAGCGCAGGGAGTAAGGATCCTGCAACGTCTCCAACGCCCCGTCCTCCAGTTGCCGCGCCGCCACTTTTGCCTGCAAGAGCCGTGCAATCCGCGCGGCGACATTCGTCTGGCCCGGAAAAGGCTTGGCCTTCGATAAAACCGGATGATAATGATGAGCATTGCCTTTTAAGGCATGAACGGAAAGGGCGGTGGCATTGACGACAGCATCAAGGATGCGGCCCGCCCTTTCCACGTTAATCGCCGCAATTCCGGTCATGGTGGTGGTGCCGTTAACCATCGAAAGCGGTTCTTTGGGCAGATATTTGTAAGGTTTGAGCCCTGCGCTTCTGATGGCCTTAACCGCCGGCATTATTTCACCACGATAAACGACTTCGTGCTGACCGGCAAGGCAGGCACCGATGTAAGACATCGGCGTCAAATCGCCGGAAGCGCCTACCGATCCCTCACAGGGGACAAGCGGCGTTATGCCATGATTCAGAAAACCGGCCATTTGCCTTAACAGGCCGACGGAAACCCCGGAATAACCGCGGGCCAGACAGAGGATCCGGCAAAAAATTGCCGCGCGTGTTTCCTCAATGCCGATCGGATCCCCGGTGCCGCAGCCATGAAAACGGAAAATATTTCCGCCGTTTTTTAGCGCCAAATCCATAGACATTCGCCGGCCGCACGATTTGCCGTAGCCGGTGTTCACGCCATAGACGGGAGCATTTTCCCGCAGCGCCTCCATAAGCATCCCTCTGGTTTTTTCCATGCGCCGCACAAAATTTCCGTTTGTGCTTATTTCTACGGCCAGGCCGTCCCGTGCCACGGCAATAATATCGTCAAGACCGATGTTGCCGCCGTCGACGATAACCACCGTTTTTCTACCGCTTCTTTTCATTTCTCCGTTGTTTCCCTTCCCTCCCGCCAACTATGGGAGCGCATGCGCTGCCTGTAGGCGCCGTCTAGTTTCTCCTTGTCGATAACCTTCTTCAGCATCTTGAACATCTTATAATTCTGCGGTTCGGCCTCGTAGAATTTATCCCAGGCGTAATAATACAATGACTGCAGCTTGTCTACCGTCAGCAGTTTCGGTTTAAACACCACCTTTCCGCAGGTGTAATCATTCCAGTCGTAACTGATAATCCTTTTTTCTTTCTGCAGATCTTCAAAAGTCCGCGTATGCGGGAAGGGCGTCAAAACGGTAAACTCCGCCATATCAAGCTCGACTTCCAGGAGAAAATCAACCAATTTTTTAATGTAATCTTCCGTGTGATAGTCAAGCCCCAGGAGAATACTGCCCTCTACGGCGATACCGTAATCATGATAACGTTTGATCCGGTCGCGGATAAAATCGGAGGAGTCAAATATCGCCTGATAGACGAACCAGGCACCGGCCTGCGCCGCCAGATCAAGTACATGATCGTCATTTTCAATGGGGTGGCAGCACCATTTCTTTTTCAGCGGAATCATTTCTTTAAAGAGGCCGATCTCCCACTCTTTGTTTTGGGCAAGCGAGTTATCGACGATAAAAAGCCGGTTGTTGTCGATACCGGCCATCTCGGCAATGACTTTGTCGTAGGGACGGGGACGGAATTGGCGGCCGCCTAGAAAATTAACGCAGCACGGATAGCAGTTAAAACGGCATCCGCGGGAAGCATGCACCAGGTCAACCATCTGCACGCCGCGGTAGTTGTAAAGATCCCGCTGCAGGATGCCGCGCCGGGCAGTTCCCACCGCTTCAATGGGCGGAAAATTTTGATAATAATTGTAAACGCCCTGCAGGCGGCCGGTCCGGAAATCGGCAAACACCTGCTCCATCCTCCCCTCCGCTTCTCCGATGAACACGGCATCGGCGTGCAGCATGGTTTCTTCGGCATGCAGCATCGTCGCGATTCCCCCGCAGATTACCTTGCAGCCCAGTTTCCTGTATGCATCGGCTATTTCCCAGCCGCGTTTGACCTGCGCGGTGAGCATCATCGATATCCCGATAAAATCGGCATCTTTTTCAATCGCCAGCGGCTGCACATTTTCGTCGATAAATTCGACCTCCACGTCTTCCGGTATTGCCGCGGCAAATACAACCGGACCATGCGGCGGCAGTTGAAAACGTGTCTGCCTGTCGAGCTTTTCCCATCGGGGATAAATCAGCTTAAACTTCATTTTTCCTCTACAACAATGTCCCGGAGAATATCAGGCCTGCCGGGCCGAACTTTTAGCTATGCCGCATCATTGCCGGTCTATTTTTTATTCATATTATCGCTTTGGCAATAATGATTTTCATTATCTCGTTGGTACCGGCCAGAATGCGCGTCACGCGGATGTCGCGCCAGGCACGGGCAATCGGATATTCTTCGCAATAGCCGTAACCGCCGAAAAGCTGCAGGCAGCGATCCGCCACCCGCCACGCCATCTCCGTAATCCAGAATTTGGCCATCGCCACGTCGATGACGACGGCGTTTTTCTGCCAATGTTCCACAATCAGCTTATCCACAAAAGTTCGGCCGATCCTTATTTCCGCCGCCATTTCCGCGAGCGCGAATTGCGTGTTCTGAAAGCCGGTTAATGGCTTGCCGAATGCCCACCGGCCTTTGCAATATTTAATCGTTTCTCCAAGCACGAACTCGGCGGCGGTCTGCGCTCCAATGGCGCAGATCAGGCGCTCCTGCTGGAGGTTGGTCATCAGATTTTTGAATCCCGTCCCTTGCGCGCCCAGGCGGTTGGCCCGCGGGATGCGGCAGTCGGAAAAGAACAGTTCCGCCGTATCCTGGCTGCGCCAGCCGATTTTTTTTAGTCTTCTGCCTTTTTCAAAGCCGGCCGTTCCCGCCTCCACCAGAAACAGATCCACAGCAGCGTGCGGATCCGCTTGACGGGGGTCTTTGGCCGCAACAATCACCAGATCGCAATTAATACCGTTCGAAATAAATGTTTTCTGGCCGTTGAGAAGGAAACAATCTCCGTCCTTCACGGCCGTCGTTGTGATACCCGCCAGATCGCTTCCGGCCTGCGGCTCCGACATCGCAATAGCCGTAAGCAAATCGCCGCTGACGCAGCCCGGCAGGTATTTTTTCTTCTGCTCTTCGGTCGCCAGCTGCACAAGATAAGGCACCACAACATCTCCGTGCAGGCGGGCGGAAAGGCCGTAAAAATTAGCTTTCGCCATTTCTTCAATTAAAATGGCGGAATAAAGGAAATCGGCCCCCTGGCCGCCGTATTCCACCGGTACGGACGTACACAAAAAGCCGTTGGTTCCCAGCTTCTTCCATGCCCAGCGCGGAACGATGCCGTCTTCTTCCCATTCCTCCACGTGCGGGATGATTTCCTTCTCCAGAAATCTGCGGAAGGACTTCCGGAAAATGCGATGCTCCTGGCTGTAAGGTACAATTTCCATTTTATCTTTCTTCCGCGCGACTTTTTAAAATTCTTTTCAAAATTTTCCCGCCGGAATTACGCGGGAACTCGTCAACGAAAAATATTTTCCGGGGTATTTTGTAAGCAGCGATCTTTTCGCCCAGAGCACTGCAGATTTCATTTTCCGATACTTGCGCCCCCTTTTCCCTGATGACAAAAGCCCCTACGGCCTCACCCCTTTTTGGATCAGAAATTCCCACAAC
>CAYYBK010000077.1:0-8700 GCA_964470015.1 uncultured Syntrophales bacterium | reverse complement strand
TGGCCGCCGAAAATCTGGGCGGCGGCCGCACAGTCGTTGATTCCACGGTAATAATATTTCTCTCTGCTTGCCGTGCATTTACCGTTGCAAAGAACGCGCGCCGTTTTCCGCTCCGTTTTTATCGTCTGGACGCCGAGTATCTCGCCTAATAGTTCGCCGAACTCCGCCCCGCTGACGGGACATGCGGTGGCATCAGCCGTGCCTCCGACAATCGCCGCAGCCAGGCCATCGCACCCGGGATATCCGCAGGCACTGCAGTTCGCGCCCGGAAGTAACGCCCGCACCCTGGCGATCCGTTCGTCTTCCTGGACATGAAATATTTTTGCAGCTGCCGACAGTCCGATGCCGAAAATGACACCCATCAATCCGATAATAGCTGCGGCCAGGATAATTTCGTTCATGTTGTTACCTTCGTTATTTAATAAGACCCTGGAAACCAAGAAAGGCAAGAGATACAAGTGAAGCCGATATCAGCGATATCGGAAATCCCTTCAGGTTTTCCGGAATACTGGAAAATAAGTCCATCCGCTCCCTGATGCCGGCGAAAAGAACCAGCGCAAGAGTGAAGCCCATACCTGCAAAAGTACCGTAAAGTACCGCATTAATAATATCAAATCCTTTCTGGATATTGATGATACAAACAGCCAGAATGGCGCAATTCGTCGTGATGAGGGGCAGATAGACGCCCAGCGCGTTATAAAGGGCGCGGCTGGTTTTTTTAATAACCATCTCTACAAACTGCACCAGCGCGGCGATTACCAGGATGAAGACGATTGTTTGAAGATATTCCACGTTAAAAAATTCCAGGATGTATTTCTGGATAAGCCAGGTAAAAGCCGAAGCGATGGCCATGACGAAAATCACGGCGATGCCCATACCTCCCGCCGTTTCCAGCTTTTTCGAAACGCCGAGAAACGGACAAATGCCGAGGAACCTGACCAGGACGAAATTTTCTATCAGGATGGCGGCAAGGAACGACGTTACAATCTGTTCGATCATTTTTCACCTTCCCGGGAATCATCTTTCCCTTGACACGGTGCTCCGCAGGCATCGCAGCCGATGGCCGTAATTTTCTTTTTGGAGAAGACGTTGACCACCCCGATCAGAATGCCGAATGCCAAAAATCCGCCCGGCGGTAGAATCATTGCAAGTGCCGGACTTATGGCTGATCCATAGAGGCCGATACCGAAAATAGACCCGTTGCCGAGGATTTCTCTTGCTCCGCCCATAATGATCAGCATGACGGTGAAACCGATTCCCATGCCCACGCCGTCCGCGGCGGAATCGACTACGGAACGTTTGCTGGCGAACGCTTCGGCCCGGGCGAGGATAATGCAGTTCACAACGATCAGCGGAATGAAAATACCGAGTGCCTTGTCGATGGAGGGTACGTAAGCCTTGAGCAAAAGCTGGACGATCGTGACGAATGCCGCAATTACAGTTATATATGCCGGTATGCGCACCTTATCCGGAATGAAGCGCCGGAGAAGGGAGATTACGACATTGGAGCCGATCAGCACCGCCATCGTGGATATGCCCATACCCAGCCCGTTTACCGCTGAAGTCGTTACCGCCAGCGTGGGGCATGTACCCAGAACAAGACGCGTCGTCGGGTTTTCATCGACGATGCCGTTTTTTATGATTTTCAGCATACTCATCTTTGCACCGCCTCCGTTTTGAGAAGTTCCCTGGCGCAGTCGGCTGCGGCCTGTACCGCGCTGTTGACCGCCCGGGAGGATATCGTCGCACCGGTTATAGCCTGAATCTGATTGCCGGACGGCGGTTTTTTCACCAACTCGAAGCTTTCTTTAATATTTTTTCCCCCGTATTGATTTATAAAAGGCGCTTCCGCCACTTTTGTGCCGAGTCCCGGCGTTTCCTTGTTATCCCCCAGCCGGACTCCGGTAACTGCCCCGTCGCTTCCGATGCCGACGGTCACGTCAATCGATCCACCGTATCCTTTGGGGGAGACATTGAAGACGAATCCCGCCGTTTTCCCGGCATTGATTCCCCGGAAAGCCGCCGTCACGATGCCGCTCTTCCCTGCTATTTCCCCGGGTATTTTTAATTCTTCAAAACTTTTAGCTTCTTTGAGCACTTCCGCCTTTTTCAACTCTGATGCCTCCCTGATCCGCTGGGCGATGGGGTCTTTTGTCATGCTATTGACAGAAGACAGGCAGAAGCCCGTAATCGTACAGATCACAAAGAGGGGAATAGTTGTTTTAATAATGTCACGCATTGGTTTTGCCGCCTCCGAAGCTTTTCGGTATCGTATACTTGTCAATCAGCGGGACGGCGAGATTCATCAGCAGGATCGAATAGCATACGCCTTCCGGATATCCGCCGTAAAGTCGGATGACAGAAGTGAGAAGCCCGCAGCCAACACCCATAATGATCTTGCCGGTAAAAGTCACCGGCGATGTTGTATAATCGGTGGCCATGTAAAAGGCGCCGAGGATTAGTCCGCCGGCGAAAAGGTGATAGAGAAAGCGTCCTGTAAAGAGGGAATCTCCGCCCAAAAGCCAGGTCATGAAGGCGACCGTGCCGATGAAAGTGAGCGGTATTTCCAGCGTAATAACGCGTCTGACTACCAGATAGAAAGCGCCGAGCAAAAGCGCCAGGGCTGATGTTTCGCCCAGGCAGCCGGATACGTTACCGAGAAAAAGGCTTAGGATGTCGGGCGGAAGTATTGACGCTGCTTCACCGCCTTTTTTGATGATCGCCAGGGGAGTCGCCGATGAAACCGTATCGACAAAAGGATTCGTCCATGTAGTCATGGCAACGGGCCATGATGCCATGAGGAACGCCCGGGCGGCCAGCGCCGGATTTATGAAATTCATTCCCAGACCGCCGAAGAGCTGTTTTGTGATAATAATGGCAAAGACGCCGCCCACTGCCGTCATCCACAGCGGGATTGCCGGCGGCAGGTTGAAGGCCAGAAGAATCCCCGTTACTGCCGCGCTGTAGTCGCCGATGGTAACTGATTTTTTCATTATTTTATTGCAAACATACTCCGCCGCAACGCAGGAGACGACCGCCGTTATGATGACCAGTAAGGCGTTCAGTCTGAAAAAATATACTGCCGCCGCCGCAGCGGGGATAAGCGCGACGATAACGTCGCGCATGATAATTGATGTTGTCTGTCCGCTTTTCAGGTGAGGAGACGAACCGGCAATCAATTTTATATCTTTTTCTTCCACCTTTTCCCCCGATATTGGAAATCGTTCCTATTTCTTTGCCTTATGGGCGCGTTTTCTGAGCTCTGCCTTTGCGTAACGTATCGACTGAACCAGATGGCGCGATGCGGGACAAACAAAGGAACAGCATCCGCACTCGATGCAGTCGTTAACGCCGTACCTGAGAGTATCATCGATCATGTTTCTCTCCACGCAGCCGTTTATAAAAAGCGGTGCGAGGTTCATGGGGCATACATCCATACACTTACCGCATTTTATGCATACGCTCTCGGCCGGGACTTCCGCATCTTTTTTGTTGAAGGCGATCAGCGCATTCGTATACTTGACGACGGTGTTGTCGAGCGAAAACTGCGCCACTCCCATCATGGGGCCGCCCATGATGATTTTAGCCGGCTCTTCGCTGAAACCGCCGCAGAATTCGAAAACATCGTGCAAGGGTGTTCCGATCAGTACTTCAATGTTTTTCGGCTCCCGGATTGCCGAGCCGTCAACCGTTACTTTTTTTTTGATCAGAGGCATGCCGGTTTTTATATATTCCGCAATAAACGAAACGGTATTAACGTTTTGGACGAGAGCGCCTATTTCCGACGGAAGCTTTCCGGCGGGAACTTTGCGTCCGGTAACCGCATAAATAAGCTGTTTCTCGCCGCCCTGCGGATAGCGGGAAGGAAGGCGCACGACTTTGATTGCCGGATCATCGGCAAGAAGTGTCGAAAATTTTTCCAGCGCCTTCGGCTTATTCGATTCAATGCCGATAAAAGCGCGCTGAATGCCGGTGACATTCAGAACGATCCTGATGCCGTCAATAACACCCTGCGTATTGTCGATCATCTCACGATAATCCGAAGTTATTAATGGTTCGCACTCCGCGCCGTTAACGATCAATACATCCACCGGCTTGTCGGCGGGCGGGGAAAGCTTGACCGCCGTCGGAAATCCCGCACCCCCAAGTCCCACCAGGCCGGATTCGCGGATGGCGTTTAAAAAATCATTTTTGTTTTCATACGCGGGTGGTTTTACCGCTTCATGGATTACCTGCAATCCGTCGGCGGCAATTTCCACCGACGCAACATCGAATCCACCGGCGTAGAGAATCGGACGAACATCCGTTACCGTTCCCGATACGCTGGAATGAACGGGGGCGGACAGCGGCGATTCCGCATCACCGATTTTCTGACCGATTTGGACGTAATCGCCTTTTTTCACCAGTGTGGTGCAGGGTGCGCCCAGATGCTGCACCATCGGGAAAATAAGCTTCCTCGGAACGGGCATGGGAACGACTGCGCAGTTTTCCGTCCGCTTGGTGTGCAAAACAGGCACCCCACCTTTAAAAGTTTTCAGTGCCTTGATAATTTTCATACTGGCCTCTGTGGATCGCGATATAATATTCTCTTATCTGTATGTAACTTCCGTGGTGCATGACAAAATTCCCCTAAGTCCGGCGGTCGCCTGAATACGGCCGTCTGCTCTTATGATTACGGCTTCCGTTCCCGCGAATTTCTTTACCAACTGCATTCCCTTTTCCGCTCCGAGAATAAAAACGGCCGTGGAAAGCGCGTCCGTTTCCACCGATGAATCGGCGATGATGGTGGCGCTGATCAGATCCGACTCCGACGGATAGCCCGTTTTGGGGTCGATGATGTGATGATATTTTTTACCGCCGCTTTCGAAAAAGCGCTCGTAAGCGCCGGATGTCGAAACCGCTTTATCGGAAAGTTTGATACTGCCCAGATAAGCTCCTCTTTTGCGCCGGGGGTCTTGAATGCCGACATTCCACGGTTTACCGTCAATGTTTGTCCCCAACGCACATATGTTCCCGCCGATATCGATCAGCGCTGACCGGATGCCGTTTTTTTTATATATTTTTATGGCTTCGTCGCCGGCAAATCCCTTAGCGATTCCGCCGAGATCGGCCATTTGGCCTTTGCGGGCCAGGAAAGCTGTGCCTTCCGCTTCATTGCAGCGGAGATCTTTATAATCAATAAGCGCCAGCAGAGAATTTATTTCGGCAGACGAGGGTACGTCGGGTGATTCCGCCGTTACTTTCCATCTGCGCACCAGCGGCCCGACCATGATGTTAAAAGCCCCTTCCGACAAAGAGGAATAGGAGACGGCTTGCTTCAGGAGGAATGCGGTCTCCTGGTTAACGCGCACTTTTTCTTTGCCGGCCGCATTATTCAACAGGGAGATATCGCTTTCGGGCAGATAAAAACTGTGCATTTTCTCCAGCGCCCTTATTCTCTGCATCGCTTCCACCGCTGCCGTCTGCGAATTTGCACCGTATATTCTTTGGGTTACGTATGTGCCCATGGCGAAATCCCTTGTTTCGAGCGCAGTTTCCGGCTTACTGCAGGAGAGAATAAGCATTACGCCGGCCATGGCCACGGGTAAAAGCGCAGTTTTCATTTTTTACAACATGGATACCTTTACTGGTGAAAATAGTTGAGGGACATTTGCATAACTGAAGACGGTTTTCAACCTTTTTTTGCGGACGCTTGGCAGAAGAAATTGCTCTGCGGCAGCGCGGCCGGGATACCATACCGAACTTCTTCCCGCCGGTTGCCGCAAAAAGGTAGGGGGTTCCCGGCATATTCCGGAACGGGGCAAGTTACGGCGGAGTGAAGCTTTTGGATTTTCTATGCCGGCAAACAATGTTGCAAGGCCACAAGATTGCTGCGCATATTCCTTTTGATCGCCGTATATGTCTTCCGGTCTTTTTTGGATAAGAACTGCGCCATTTCCATCGCCTGTGAAAAAATAGTATCCTCCGGGCAAATGGCGTAAACCACTTTCATTTTCAGTGCTTCTTCTCCGCCGATCCTCCGGCCGGTGAAAACGAGTTCGGTAACCGCCTGCCGGTCGGGCAATAAATTTACAATCTGCTGCATAATCGGCGTAAAGGGAATTTTAATATCGATTTCTGGGAAGCAGTAAAAGCCGCGATCGGCACGCATGAAACGAAAATCCAGACAAGCGGCAAGTATTGCCCCCGCGGCATAGGTATGTCCGGTCAGACAACCGACTGTCGGCATATTCAGCAAAGCCATACGCAGGTAAAGTTTGTCCAGCAAATAGGCAAACTGCGACCAGTAGGGGATTGGTTTCGTCAATATCCATTCCAGATTAATGCCGTTGGACCAGAACTTGGGGTCAGTGCTGGTGATGATCAGCGCCGCATTTCCTTTTACTGCCTCCAGCTCGTCAATAATCGCGTTGTATTCGCCGATGACTTCTTCGGTAAAAGAATTGGCTTTTGCGCCGTTGATTAAGCTGAGCACGTAAACGGCGCCTTCATTTCTAAGTTCCATTGTGGCCATAATTAATCCTTTCCGGCTTTTGCCGCAAAACGCCGATTTTTTTTAAATTGTGCATATTCCGCCTGTTAATGCAACTATTTTACTGATTTTAAAACCATTTTTTCTTCTTGAAGTAGTAAATCATCGTTAAGGCAATGGCCAGCATAATACCTAAGACACCGAAATATCCCCAGCGCCACTCCAGCTCCGGCATGAATTTGAAATTCATGCCGTAAATACCGGCCAGGAAAGTCAGAGGCATGAAGATGGTGGCGATGATGGTCAGCACTTGCATTATCTTGTTCAGTTTGTTGCTGACCGAAGAAAGGTAGGTGTCGAGCAGTCCGGCGAGGATATCCCGGAAGGTTTCCAGCGAATCAATAATGACAAGCGCATGGTCCAGTAAATCCCGGAAGTAAATGCCTGCGGATTCGCTGATCAGCGGGGAGTCCGATCTGGCTAAGGAGCTGATCTCTTCCCGAAGCGGCCAGAGGGATTTGCGCAGGAGAATCAATTCTCTTCGCAGGTCGTGAATTGCCTGGAGCATGGAAGGAGTAGTTCTTTTTACCAAATCGTTTTCCATGGACTCGATTCTTTCCTCCAGCTTTTCCAGCACGAGAAAATAGTTGTCCACGATATTATCGACAAGGGCATGCAGCAGATAATCGGCGCCTGACTTCCGGATGCGGCCTTTGTTCCCGGCAAGCCTTTCCTGAACGGGCTGGAAAAGGCCGCTCTCTTTTTCCCGGAAAGCAAGAACAAAATTCCGGCCGAGAATGAGACTGATCTGCTCGGATGTCAGAGTCCCGTCGCCTTGTCCGTTGAAATTGCGCAGTACGAGGTAAAGATAATCGCCGTAATCTTCCAGCTTGGTGCGCTGATCCGTATTAAGAATATCTTCCAGCACGAGGGGATGAATATTGAAAACACCGCCCAGTTCTTCCATTAATTTTGTGTCCTGCAGCCCGTCAACCGTTAGCCATGTGATTACTGTTTCGTCCTGCTTTTTGAGCAATTCGGCAGCGGAAGCTATTGCTTTTTCCGTAAAAAAAGTTTCATTGTAACTGATGAGGGCGGTTTTTGATCTTTCGGTATAAGTATTGCCTAGATGGACCAAGCTGCCCGGCAAAAGACCTGCTTTCTTCGACCTTTTCGAACGACCAGATGCCATTTTTACCTCACCCGGGGGAGTTTCTTTTTTACCTTGACGGTCACATAGGCCGCTGGAGTCTTGCCTTCGGGGAAGAACACACCCGCCGGCAGGACAAGTTTCACGGCCATTGCGGTTGTTTCCGTTATTTTCTGCAGATCGATCGGCTCCGTTTCAATTTTGACCTGATCCGGCCGTAGACGATTGTCAATCAATACCTTTATTGCGGGTGGGTTAACGGTGATTTTTTGCAGGGAAAGATCATCGGCCAGAGAATTCCTTGTAATAATGTTTACCGGCAGCGTATAGGGGATGAGTCTGGAAGCATAAACGCGGATTTTACCCGGTACTATCTCGGCCACAGATAAATTGGAAGGCGCGTTGAGCATGTCCTTAGTCAGCGTAAAATCCCGTTTCTTTTCAGCGATACCTGATAAATCCAGCGATAATTTCAGTGTGCGTTCATCAAATAACTGAAAGGCCTGGGCCGGTCCCTGAAGAAATACCTTGACCTCCGTTATCTGTGGTTCGTCGATTCTCCAGCTCGCGGGAACATTTTTGTAGTCAATGGGCACTATAAAGTCGCGCCGCAGAATATCACGCTGATAACCGAAGACTGTCCACAAGATGCAGGCCAGCACAACGGCGATGATTTTTTCCAGCGTGTTTTCCTTAATCCAGGTAACCGAAGGCGATGATTTTTGAACCGGGGCTTTACGGGCGTTAAACTGTTCAAGCGCTTCATGCAGCGCCGCGGCGTTTTTCACGACGGTCAATTTTTCCTGATACGCCAGGGAGATTGTTCCTCTTTCTTCGGAAACGACGATGCATAGGGCATCGGAACGTTCCGCCAGGCCGAGCGCCGCCGTATGGCGCAATCCGATGTTATTATACTGCGCCGTGTTCATGGAAAGCGGCAGGTGGCAGCCGAACATGGTGATGCGGTCACCGGAAATGATTGCGGCACCGTCATGACCGATGGAATGAGGATCAAAAATACTTTCCAGCAGCGGTTCGCTCACCAACCCGTCGAGATTTGTTCCGCCGTTGATATGTC
>CAYYBK010000076.1:0-8751 GCA_964470015.1 uncultured Syntrophales bacterium | reverse complement strand
GCGGCAAGGTTGCCCGGATCACGGCGTCGTTAATCCTGGAGTATCAGGATAAACTGAAGCAGTAGTTGGCTTGATATAAAAAAGAGGATTGGCCGGAGGAAATCCGTTCATTTGTAAACATCATGGAATGTAAAAAGGAATCTAATCTGAAAAAATGCACCTGCTCTTATGAACCGTGCCGTCGGAAAGGGATCTGTTGCGATTGCGTCGCCTACCATTTGGCGAATCGGGAGCTGCCGGGCTGTTTTTTCCCGAAAGATGCGGAAAGAACGTACGACCGGTCGTTTGAATATTTTGCCGGTCTTGTTGCCAAACGGTCTGTATGACGAGGCGGTCTGTTCTGACATTTACAAAAAAGCCGCAGCCCGGATCGGGCTGCGGCTTTAAAAACCTAGCCAGCCGTACGTCTTTGAAAAAACGCCGCGGCAAATATTTGTCCTGTTACACTACACCATAGGCCAGCATCGCATTAGCCACTTTGGTAAAGCCGGCAATGTTGGCGCCGGTGACATAGTCGCCTTTCTTCCCGTAGGCTTCGGCGGTGTCGTAGCAATTCTTATGAATGCTCTTCATGATGATGAGCAGGCGATTATCCACCTCTTCTCTCGTCCAGGAAAGCCGCAGGCTGTTCTGGCTCATTTCCAGTCCGGATGTGGCCACGCCGCCCGCATTGGCAGCCTTACCGGGACCGTAAAGAATTTTCTTCTCCTGGAAAATCTTGATGGCTTCGGGGGTGGAAGGCATGTTGGCGCCTTCGGCCACGCAAATACAGCCGTTTTTCACCAGCGCCGCCGCATTCTTGCCGTTTATTTCGTTTTGAGTGGCGCAGGGCAGCGCAATGTCGACTTTGATGCCCTGTTCCCGAATAACGTCCCAAACGTTCTTCCCTTCATAGCAGACCGTCTTGTATTTGTCGGCATATTCGGCGATCCGGCCGCGGCGGACGTTTTTCAGCTCCAGAATATAACTGCATTTCTTCTCGTCAATACCTTTCTCATCAATGATGGTGGACGAAGAATCGCAGAGTGATATTACTTTCCCGCCAAGCTGGTTGACTTTCTCTACGGCATATTGGGCGACATTGCCGGAGCCGCTGATGGCGACAATCTTATTCTTGAAATCAAGACCACGAGTGGCCAGCATTTCCGCCGCAAAATAGGTGGTGCCGTAGCCTGTCGCTTCCGGGCGGATTAAGCTTCCGCCGTAGTCCAGCCCTTTGCCCGTCAAAACACCGGTGTGTTCGTTGCGGATCTTCTTGTAATAACCGTAAAGGTAACCGATCTCCCGCCCGCCGACGCCGATGTCGCCCGCCGGTACATCGATGTCCGCGCCGATATGGCGGAAGAGCTCACGCATGAAAGCCTGGCAGAAGCGCATTACTTCCCCGTCGGATTTTCCCTTCGGATCGAAGTCGGAGCCGCCTTTGCCGCCACCCATGGGTAAGGTCGTCAGGGCGTTCTTGAAAATCTGTTCGAAACCAAGGAATTTGATGATGCCCAGATTGACGGAAGGATGGAACCGCAGGCCGCCCTTGAAGGGGCCGATGGCGTTGTTGAACTGGACGCGGAACCCGCGGTTTACCCGGACGTTGCCTTTGTCGTCAACCCAGGGTACCCGGAACTGCATGGCCCTTTCCGGTTCGACGATTCTTTCATAGATATTGGCCTTCACAAAATCCGGACGTTTTTTTACTGTCGGCTCGAGTGTTTCCATTACTTCCGCCACGGCCTGATGGAACTCCGGCTGATTCGGGTCGGTTTGTTTGATCTTTTCAATAACATCTTTGATCACTGACATAAATAAATCCTCCTTTAGTTTTAATATATAACATGAGAATTATTTTTTATAATTCCTCAATGCTCTGCAGTTGTTCAAACGGCATTACTGTGGACATCGCCCGATTTTCGGTGTCTATGCCCGTTTCATAAGCGGCGGCAACAGGATTTAACCCGCCGACGAGAATCAAGCCGGCTTTATTCATATCTACATCTGTCTGACAAACGGGACTGCCCGGATTGCCTATGGACAGGATGCCGTTGATTCCCAGTCTGGCCATATTGCCGGTGATATCTTCCACCAGATTTCTGCTCAATGCCGGTATCTCGCGGAAATTGGCGAGTATTTTACCCTCTTCTTCCGTAATGACTTTTTTTACCGAGGTCATATTGCCGCGGATAAAAATCTCCGAAGGATCAAGCGAGGAACTGGCATAATGAATAAGTTCCACGAACCGCAGCGGTACGCCGTTCTTCATCTGCAGAATACCGGCGAATTTGGAGTCGATGGGAATACCCTGCTTCAGCAGGATACCATTGATCAAAATACTGCAAACGGAAGCCATTCCGATTTTGCCCGGCGGTACAACTATTTCGCCCAGTTTCTCTCCGGCCCGGGCGACGGCAATCCGTTCGCTGACGGCTATTTTTTTCCGGAAAACCGGTTTCATCAGGGCCAGCGCTTTTTTAAAATCATTTTTCGGGAAAAAGGAAATATTGACCGGAACCATGCCGGTTTTTTTCTTGAGATTGAAGGTTGTCTTGAAAGAAAGCACATCGATGCGGGAAATCGAAAGGCTGATTTTATCATGAACGCGGGCATTGGAGATTTCATCCAGCCCGGCATCGGTAATGACGCGGCCATCGCGCCGTCCCGCGAGCTCGGTTAATCCTCTTTCATCCATCAGTTTTAAATGGTAGCGCACCGTCCGTTCGCTAAGCTCTGTTCCCTGCTCTTTCATCCGGCGGGCGATGACGCGGGCTCCCAGCGGATCCGGACTCCCGTTCAGAATTCGTAAAATAAGCAGAACTTTGCGTTCGATATCTTGCGGATTAAAAAGTTGTTTCATAAGGCCATAGGCAATTGTTTGCCGTATTCCTAGCCGTAAAAGTGTAATTTGTCAAATACAAAAATGTATTTTTAGCATTTATCCGGTGCAAAATTGTCCTGCCGCGGCCGGAGAAAGGGGAAAGAGCTGATATTCAGATTGATCAGGAAAGCCGGCAAGCCCGGCGGGATTGTTTGGAAAATCAAATATTTTTCTTGACTTATCGGCAGGGGAATAAATATTATCCGTTCCCGAAGGGAAAAGAATATTATTTGGCGCGGTTTCCAAAGGAAACTGCCGGAGAATATTCGATGAAAAACATTCTTAATGTTTTGATCTTTATATTCACCTTTGTCTTTTCTTTGGTTTGCGGGCTTTCTTTTGTCCAGCTTCTGATTCCGGCTTATTTCAATCTTTTTTCACCCATTCCCGGAACGCTGAATGGATTTTATTTTACCGCGGGCGTCTTTTTTCTTTTTCTGCTGTTCCTGATCATGATTTTATTCAAGAAAAAGAAATACAACTGGGGTTTATGGATTCTTGTAACGGCGCTTCTATCTTTTGGCTTCGGTATTCCGATATTTATGCTGGAAAACAATGATATGCTCTGGCATGAAGCCGTTTTCAACAAGCCGGGCCCGGTCTATTTTATCGAATTCAGTGAAGATGCCGTTTACAGGCTGAAATTCATCCGTGATTTATATGTGCTTATTTGGCGCGAGTCATATTTGTATATTTATGCCTATCTTGTTGTTTACCTGGGCGGTTATTTTTGTTTGTGGAAGCTGGACTGGCGGATCGGGAGCGTCCGGATTAAGATCTGAAATGTGCGGATTACGAAGCAGTCAGAGGCTATTTTAATAAATCACTTGCGGTGCGGTTGCCGCAAGCGGGATTAATCAAAATGTGTCGGGTTAAAATCCGCCGCTTTATTTATTTTTTTATCTTCGTACATGGAAAAATCGGCGCGGGACATCAGTTCGTCTATGGAGCAGGGGTGCGCGGGGTCAAATAAAGCATAACCAATGCTTATCGAAAGTTTGTATTTTTGGCTTTTGCGAGAATTGATGTAATCAATGAATTTATGAAACCTTGATAAAATAGTTGCCGATACCGATTCGTCGGCGTTGACGGTCAGAACCGCGTATTCGTCGCCCCCGATCCGGGATATGATGTCGGATTCGCGAAAAGTCTGCACGAGTATCCGTGCCGTGTCGCTTAATGTTTTGTCGCCTTCTTCATGGCCGAAATGGTCGTTGATCCATTTTAATCTGTCCAGATCGGCATAAAAAAGCAGCATTTTGTGGTGCGACCGTTTGGCCAGTTTCAGCTGCCGGTCGGCGAGATTGACAAAGCCCCGCCGGTTGTAAAGGCCGGTGAGCTGGTCGGTAAAGGCATAAACCTCAAGCCTTTCCTCCATCTTCCGCCGTTCCGTTATATCAACGCCGAAAACAGCTATGCGCACCACATCGCCTTTATCGCCGAAAACCGGGTAAAAGACCTGATCGATGCATCTGCTGAAACGGACGTCTTCGAAGCGGATCGGCTTTCCGGTCCGGATGACATGTTCTACTTGCGTTTTTCTTTGTTTGGCTATCTCCGGTGGCAGCAGATCGTAAATGCATGAGCCGATCAATTTTTTCAGGCTTATCTTGAGGCGTTCGGCAATCGTTTCATTGGCGGTCAGGACGATACCTTTTGTGTCCATGAGAAAGATTGATTCGGAAACGGTATTGAAAAGAGCGCGCAGATTCTTTTCATTCTCCTGCAGCAATTGCTCGGAAATTTTTCTTTCGGTAATATCGCGGATAACACTTAAAAGAATATACTCCTTGCCGATGACTGCCCCCTGCGAGTTTACTTCTACGGGAAACCTCCCCCCGTCTTTTCTGATATGGATGGTTTCCATCAGAATGCCGCAAGTGGCGGCGGCATGCATCTGCTTTAAGGTCTGACTGCGTGTTTCCGGCGCCCTCAATTCCATAATTGTTTTCGCCAGCAGTTCTTCCCGGGAATATTGGTAAGCATTAACGGCGGACGTATTTGCTTCCAATATTTTCCCGTCGCCGTAGCGAATGAAAAGAATAACATCCCTCGTGCTGTGCATGAGGAATTCATAACGTTTAACCAGGTCGGTCAATTCCCAATGTGCCGCCGGTTGAATTTTTTGTTTCTTGTCGGCCATGTTTATCCCGTGCAAGCGGGGGAGAAAAAAATTAAATGGTAAATTTTCATCTTATCCCAGCCGCAAGTATAATACATCCGCTGAAATATTTCCCACAAAATATTTGCCTTCGCAAAGACAATGGCTGGACATTAAGCGGGAGATGCTGTAAAAAAACGTTCGTTTGGTGCCTTTCTGAAGAGCATTTTTAACAGGGGTAACTAATTTCTCATGCTTAATGTAAAACAGTTTCGTTACGGTGCGGATAACTTTGCGTATGTTATATACGGGAAAACGCAATCCCTTGCCGTTGATGCCGGCGCTCCGGAGGAAATTCGTGCATTTCTGAAGCGCAGCAACCTGCAGCTGGCTGTTGTCGCCAACACGCATGATCATTTTGACCATACATCAGGAAACGATCGCATTCTCAGGGCGGAAAAAGCGCGATTCCTTGGTTTTGCTGATCTTTCCGATAACGGGCAAATTAAGATTGACGGGGAAAATATTTTTGTTTACCGGACTCCCGGACACAGCACCGATTCCGTCTGTTTCCATACCGGCAAATTTTTAATCTCCGGCGACACTCTCTTCAACGGAACCATCGGCAATTGTTTTACCGGTGATCTGAAAAGTTTTTATCTTTCGATCAGACGTTTGATGGCGCTGCCTGACGAAACAGTGGTTTACGCCGGGCATGATTACGTCGGTGCGTCGCTGGCATTTGCCGCATACCTGGAACCCGGCAACGAAGATATCGGCAACTTTCGGAAAGCTTACGATCCCGGCCATGTTTTTTCGACAATGGCGGATGAACGCCGCATCAACCCGTACCTGCGTTTTAACGAAAAAACCATAATCGGCGTCTTGAAAAAGAGGGGTCTTCCCGCCGCGACGGAATGGGAGAGATGGCACTCGCTGATGTCGATTGAATGAACAGATGGTGTTGCTGGTATTCAGAACCCCATCCACGCGATTTTGTTTGGGCGGCGGGGCGGCACCCGTGGTTCCTCTGCCGGATAACCGATCGGAATGGCGCAGATTAGTTTCCGGTCTTTAATTCCCAGCAGAGCATTTATTTCTTTTTCCTTGGCGAAAACGACTCCGTCCATCCAGGTTGTTCCCATCCCTCGTTCGTACGCGGCCAGCATCAGGTTCTGGACGGCCAGGGAAACACTCCAGACATCATCCTGTCCGCCGGCAAGCTTGCCCCCGTAAGCCATGATTATGACTGGTGCGCCGCCGAAGGTTTCATAAAAGGTTTTCATTCCGGCGATGATCTTCGGTTTGTCTTGAAATGCCTTCTCGAGATCGGGCTTGATTAATGCGAAAGCACTTGCCGATATTTTCAGAAATTCCTCTTTCTTCGGGCCCTGAATGACGGCAAAAAACCAGTCCTGCAGATTCATGGCCGATGGCGCCCACATGGCAAGGTCTAATAGCTCCTGCAGCAGATTTTGCGGTACGGGATCCGGTTTAAAATTCCTGATGCTCCGCCTTTCTTTGATTGCTTTCGCCAGTTCCACAGATGCCTCCTTGATCAGATGTTAAATTTCTGCTTTCATTTATTGTTTATTTCTCCGGCAGCAGACTTTTTGCTTTTTCCATGAGCGCGATATCCTCAGGATCGGTCGGGTTGATGACGATCCCATGCGGTATGCGCCTTGAGTTTTCATCGATATGGACGAAGGTGATAAAACCGTCAACCAGAAAATCTTCAGAGTTGTTATCTACAACTTTTATATAGGAAACAAGACTGGTTTTGCCCGCGAGGACCACTTTGCTTTCGAAACGGATAATCGTCCCGATGAAAATGGGCTTGGCGAAAAGCATGCCGTGAATGTTGAGGCAGACGATATTTTTCGGAGGCGCGTATCCGGCAGCGGCGATGAAACCGGATTCGACGAACCACATTGCAGTCTTTCCTGCAAACAATGTTCCATGATGGTTAAGGTCGTCTCCCTTTACCATATGAATTGTCGAATATGCTTTTAGTTTCATGGCCGTTTAACCTGGGGTTCCGATTGTTCAGTCTGTCTTTAAAATAGTGCGAACGGCTGTTTTTCCGCAATACCTGTGCCCGGAAAATAGAAATCATATTTTTAAGAGACTGTCAAATGAATGCGCGGGATAAAAGATGTATTGACAACGGCATATTTTTACTTTACTTTACGCTCCAAGTTTTTTAATCCCATATCCGGAGATAAAAAAGTGAAAGATATTGGCTCTTTGGCTTTAGACGGGAATTTTCACGGCAGCCTCATCGGTATGATTCTCGATGCAGGTTTCATGGTTAAATTTGTGCTGCTTCTGCTCCTTATTTTCTCTGTCGTTTCCTGGGCGATTATTTTCCTGAAATACAAATATTACCGTAATGTCAAAAAAGAAAATGCATTATTCAACTCTGATTACCTGAAGAGCACCAAACTCTCCGAAGTTATGCCGGCTGCGAAAAAATATACTTACTCCACAACAGCGGAAGTATTCCGCGTCGGCTATGCGGAATTAACAAAAGTAAATAAAGTTTTTAAGGATTCAGCCTCCGGCGGCGACGAAATCGGACTTTCTTCGCTGGATAATGTGGAGAGGTCTTTGAATAAAGCCTGTAATTCCGAGATGACCAAACTGGAAAGTGCCCTGGGATTTTTAGCGACCACAGGTTCGGCCAGCCCCTTCATCGGCCTTTTTGGAACGGTATGGGGCATTATGGATACGTTTAAAGGAATTGGAGCGCGCGGGTCGGCGACCCTTGCAGTTGTCGCCCCCGGTATTTCGGAAGCGCTGATCGCCACCGCCGCCGGACTGGCCGCGGCCATTCCGGCCGTTATTTTCTACAACTATTTCCTTAATCGCGCCAAAACAATGGTTCAGGAAATGGATAACTTTTCCGCTGAGTTTTTAAATATTGTCGAACGCTATCTGGTGCGGAAATAAATGCGGCTGCCTTGCACAGGAATATGAATATGCGCACCCTACGTAGACGAAACAATCAGGATAAAGCCCTTTCGGAAATAAATGTTACTCCGCTGGTTGATGTCATGCTGGTGCTGTTAATCATCTTTATGGTGACAGCGCCGATGCTTTCCATGGGCATTGACGTAAACCTGCCGCGTGTAAAATCGAAAAGCGTGGATGTTACCGAGGAAAAACTTGTTTTGACCGTTAATGCCGCCAAAGAAGTTTACTTGAATAAAACCAGAATACCGCTGGGGAACCTCCAGCCCAAACTGGAAGCTATATTTTCCAACAGAATCGACCGCGAAGTTTTTCTGCGCGCCGATAAAAATGTGCCTTACGGTTTTGTGGTGGAAGTTATGTCGGAAGTGCGGAAGGCCGGTGTTGACAAACTGGGTATGATCACGGAGCCTCCCGAGGATAAAAAATGACGTCCCGGATGTTTAATAACGGATACGGCGGCAAGACATCCGGTTTATATAACATGATCTTTCTGTCTCTTGTTGCCCATTTCGTGGTGATTGCAATAGTCCTTGTTTCCTTCCCTACATCGTTGCGGCATCTGACTTTCGGGCCGGTTTATTCCGTACAGCTGGTAAGTTCCGAAGCTCTCATTCCGCAGAGCAGGGAATCTTCGCTGATGAAAGAAATTGTAAAATCGAGTGAAGTGGCGAACTCAGTTATTTTCAAAAAAGAAATCAGCAGTTATGCCGCAACGCCGGTAAAAAAAGAAGAAACAAACAGAGTAAATATCGAAAAAGCGATAAGCGCCATTAAGCAGAAAGAGCCGGCGCTTCCGGAAAAAACTGCC
>CAYYBK010000075.1:801-9015 GCA_964470015.1 uncultured Syntrophales bacterium | reverse complement strand
GATGGACGTTATTATCGTTGCCGCCAAGAAAGATATCGTCAATAGTTATCTGGAGGCGCTTTTGGGTGCCGGGCTGAATGTAAAAATTATGGATGTCGATTCCTTTGCCCTGGAAACGATGTACGAAGCCAATTATGAATTCGAAAATAATGAAATAGTCGTTATTGTCAATATCGGAGCAAGTATTACCAATATTAACGTTATTAAAGGCGGTATGTCGATCTTCACCCGTGATTTCACTTTGGGCGGCAATTCGATTACCGAGGCTTTAAAGGATAAATATAATATTTCCTTTGAAGAAGCGGAAAAGAAGAAAGTGGCCGATGCGTCCGGCAGCAGTCCGGAAAGCGTGGAATTAAAAAACAGCATTTTAGATTTTGCCGAACCGATTTGCGGGGAAATTGAAAGATCGGTGGATTATTTCCGCTCCACATTCGGCGGTGAGTATATTAAACATGTTTATCTTTCCGGCGGTTCGGCCCGCATTGACGGCCTGCCAACGACGTTATCGCAAAGATTGAATATAGAAACGGAAATAATTAATCCTTTTTTGAAGATAGGCTACAACAATAAAAACATTGACCCTAAAACACTGGATAGCATCAGGCCTATTGCTGCCGTTGCCGTAGGACTGGGCTTAAGAAAATTGGGCGACAAATGATCAAGATTAATCTTTTACCTTATCACGAGAAAGAAAAGAAAGACAATTTTACCCGTCAGATATCGATTGTTGCCGGTGCTTTTATTGTCTTTATTCTTTTACTGGTTTTGGTGCAGTTGAAACTGTCTTTTTCGGTTGATGCGCTGGAAAATCAGGTTAAGGATGCGGAAGCCAAACTGGTTTCTTTGAATAAAAAAGTAGGCGATTTGGAAAAATACAAAAAAGACAAAAAGGAGCTGGAGCAGAAACTGGGCGTCATTAAAACCTTGGAAGAAAATCGTTTGGCGCCGGTCAAGACGCTGGATGATTTGGCTGCGCTTGTTCCTTCCAGGGACATCTGGCTTGTTAAGATTACGCAAAAAAATGAAAATCTCACCATTGAGGGAATCGGCAGAGACAACCTAGTTGTCGCCGCCTTTATGAGAACTGTGGAGAAATTCGAACCGATAAAATCAGTTGATCTGGTGTCTTCCAAAAAAACAGAAATCGGCGGCTATACTTTGCAGCAATTTAATTTTTCCTGCATCCTGAAAAAGGGATTTTAATTATGCCTATTACGGTAAATGACATCAAGAAGCTGCCCGCGAAAGCCAAAGTAGCGATTATGGTTGTCGCCGTTCTCTTGATCGGTTATTTTGATTGGATGTATTTTTTGTCGGCGGTTATCGACAAGAAAACTTCGCTGGAAACAAAACTGGAGGAAGTGGAGGGTAAAATCAAGGAGAAGGAAAGAGCCGCTTTGCATTTTAACAGATACAAGACCGAAGTTGCCGCCCTCCAGGAATCTTACAAAGCCGCGCTGCAAAAACTTCCTGATCAGCGGGAAATTCCGGGTCTTTTCCATTCTGTGGCTCAGGCGGGAAGGGATGCCGGCGTGGAATTTTTGCTGTTTGAACCCAAAGCGGCGATTCCCAAGGGCATGGATAAAGCCAAAGACGATGGTAAGGTAAGCGCGATGCTGAAGCCATCGGATCAAAGAACCGCCACGGGTGCCGCTCCCGCAGATGCTAAAAAAACGGCTCCGGAGCCGTTTTACGAGGAAATACCGGTCAGCGTGACGGTTATCGGTAATTTCCAGAATATCGTCTATTTTTTTGAAAAGGTGGCCAAACTGCCGCGGATCGTCAATATTTCCGACATCTCCATGGGTGAAAGAAAAGATGTAAAGGGCAAAGGTTACGTGATCAATACGTCCTGTGCCATAAAAACATACATGTTTGTGGACAAAAAAGAAGTTCCCAGTGAAAAAGCAAAATGAAAAAAACAATTCTTAGCACGTTAATTATTTTTACCGGACTTTTGATTTTTACGAAGGCAGGTCTGGCTGCCACCGCCGATGCTAAAAACAGCGGTCAGCAAACGGCAGCGGCCGCAGTTGCTTCTGCGGAAAGCAATTACAGCTATAATCCGCTGGGCAAGCCCGATCCTTTCCGTCCCTTTATCGATGAAGAGATTGCCGCGAGAAAGCGTGAAATAAAAAAGGATGTAAGTTCCATTTTCCCGCTGCAGCGAGCGGAAATCGAGCAATTTCGTCTTGTCGGCATTGCCGGGGACCAAAGCAGGCGGATAGCCATTGTCGAAGATGCAACAAAGAAATATTACCCTTTATTTATTGGAACACATATCGGCACCCACCGGGGAAAAGTAGTGGAGATTCTGGCTGATCGCGTTGTTGTGGAAGAAAGGGAAACAAAAAAAGCCAAAAGGATTATTTTGAAACTTCATAAAAATTAAAATGAGGTAAAACCATGAAAAAATATTCATTTAATATATTAAATGCGCTGATAATAATTTTATGGGTGTTTATTTGTCTGCCGCTTGCGGCAAGCGCCGCGGAAACCGGCTATCTCGAAAATGTGCTGTTGGAAAAATTATCCGGTAAGGAAAGAATTGCTCTTTTGGTATCGCAGCAGCCGGTTGTCAGCGTGGAAAGTCAAACGGACGGTAATTTGCTGATTAAATTGGCGGACATATATGTGCCGGAAAATCTGCGCCGTACTTTCGGAGAGAATGAATTAAAAAATATTTCCCGCATAACCCCCGTGCAGCGGGCGCTGGACGGCCGGCAGTGGGCTTATTTGACTGTTGACTTGAAGCAGGCTGTTCCTTACGTGGTTAAACAGGAAGGGAAAAATATTTATATCGATTTTAACGTCGCCATGCTGCCGGAAAAACAGACCGCGGCGGTTTCCCGCACTGCGGCAACCAATAACGGATCATCCAAAAGATATACGGACAAACTTATTTCCCTGGATTTTCAGGATGCAGATATCAAAAGCGTGCTGCGGCTCATGGCGGAGTACGGCAACATCAGCATTGTTTCCGGCGACGATGTTAAAGGCAATGTAACGTTGACCATGAGGAATGTTCCCTGGGAACAGGCGCTGGATACTATTCTGGATATCAATAGTCTGGCCAAAAAACAAATGGGCGATGTCATCAGCGTGATGACTCTGGAAAAGAAGAAAAAGGACGAGGCGGATAAGGCCCGGTCGGAGGACGATCAGCGCAAAGCGGAAGATCAGCGTAAAGACAGGGAACAAAAACTGATGGTGGAAAAAGGAAAACTACGGCAGATTTTAATTGAAGCTAAAATTGTTGAAGCGTCGGAATCATTTACGAGAAATATCGGCATCAACTGGGGTTTTGGCAATCTGCAAACGGTGGGAGCTTACGGTCTGGGGGTATCCGGCGGTTCCAGTACACTGCAAACGAATTCCTGGCGCCAAGGTTATCCCGGCCGGATTGCGGCCACCGATGTTGCCAGCGGTACCGCCAAAAGCCTGTCCATGGCCGCGGTTAATTTACCGGCGGCGGTAGCATCTCCGACCATCGGTATGGTCATCGGCGGTTCGGCGGCTTTTCTGGAGATGCAATTGGCTGCGCTGGAAGAAAACACAACAGGTAAAGTTATTTCGGCACCGAAGCTGGTAACGATGGACGGCGTCAAGGCCACAATCAAACAAGGCGCTGAAGTACCTTATATTACACCAGGTTCTGCCAATTCTCCGGCAACGGTATCTTTTAAGGAAGCCTTGCTGAAGCTGGAAGTGGAGCCCAAAGTTACGGATGAAGGCAGAATTTCCATGAAGATAAAGTCTTCCAATGACGTGCCGGATTGGGCGAAGGCGGTTCTAAATCCTGAAGGCAATCCCCCTATCAATAAAAGCGAAATCGACTCGACCGTAACCGTGCAGGATGGCGATACCGTGGTGATCGGCGGCGTATTAAAAACACAGGACGACAAAACCGTCAGCGGTCTGCCCTGGCTTCAGAAAATTCCTGTTCTGGGCTGGTTGTTTAAAACGGACAATACCAGTAAAGAAAAAAGGCAATTGCTGATTTTTGTGACACCGAAGATATTGCACGGTTCCGGCCTCGTAGAGAACGCCGAAAAGGTCATAAACTGACAATAATGTCCTGTCGGTTGATTTTTATTAAATTCCGAAAAACTTCCATTTGTTGAATATTTATCATGCGGCTGATGAAACTATTCCTAACGAAGAGAAGAGTCTTTCTCTTTTTATTCCTGGCAGCACTGGCTATGCAAGTTTCTGCGTGTACTTATACCCCCTGGCATCAGGAACAGGCGGAAATATTTTTAAAAAGGGGTATTTCCTTTATCAGTATTGAGCAATACAACAACGCCCTGAAGGAATTGCTGGAAGCGGAAAAATACGCTCCCGATAATCAGAAAATCCATTACTATTTAGGCATGGCATATCACGGCAAGGGGATGAAGGACCGTGCCATGGAGGAATTTAAAAAAGCCATTGCACTGCAGGATGATTATTCCGAGGCGCATAATTATCTGGGTACCCTTTATTCGGATATGGAGCTTTGGGACAAGGCGATTGAAGAATTTGACAAGGCGCTGGCCAATCCGGTTTATGATACGCCGGCGATGGCGCTTTATAATGCCGGCTGGGCTTATTATGCCAAAAAAGATTACAAAACTTCGCTGGCTAAATACCGGGAAGCTCTCAGCCGAGAACACATTACCATTTTTCGGCCGCCGATCGAAAAGCATATCGGCCTCATTTATTTCGACCAGAATAATATACACGAAGCAATCGTGCATTTTAAGCAGTCCGTGGATTTAAATTCCGCCCTTTATGATGCGCATTTTCTCCTGGGGGAATGCTACTTGAAAATCAAAGATACGGAAAGAGCCAAGAAAGCTTTTCAGGCGGTAATTAAACTCGCTCCGCAGTCTTCTTTCGGTCAGAGAGCAAAAACTTATTTACAGTCTATAAAATAAAACTGCATGTATGGAAAATGATCAATTCGAAGAAGGTCGTTTGTTTTTTGTCCGGCAGATGGAAAATCTGTTACGGCAAGGAAAACCGACGGAAGCATTGCTGAAAGCGGAAGCCCGATTGGCAGAGTTTCCGCTGGATACCGATGCCCTGTCCCTTATCCATCTTACACTGCTGGAGATGGGAAAAATTGAGGAATCGCTGGAGATTCTGCAGCGCGTGGAAAAAGAAATCGGCCGGCTGGCAGTTGTTTATTTGCGGGCGGCCGATGCTTATCGGGACAATGGATGGAATCGCGAAGCGGTTTTGTTGTATCAGAAATTTCTTTCCCTCAGTCCCTCTGCGGCATGCTCCCGTGAAGTTGCGGATAAACTTGCTGCTCTGCAGGAAGCAGACGTCTTGACCGGCAATGTTGATCAGGCGGAAGGAGAAGCCATGCCCCGGCCGGAGTTTTACACCATTACTCTGGCTGATCTTTATATCCGGCAGGGTCATTTGAAAATGGCGGCGGACGTGCTTGCGGAAATAATCAAAAAAGACCCGGCCAACATTCGGGCCCGGGAAAAACTCGAAGCAATAAACCTTTCTCCGGCCATAAAAACAAGTGCCGATGTTACGGCTTCTTCAGCAGATGCAATAATCAAAACTTTGTCATGCTGGCTGGAAAATATTGGCAGGTTAAAGAAGAATGCAACATGAAAATAATGTATTGCCGGCAAGAATATCCCGCATTATTCAGAAATTTTCCGTTTACGAAATTGACAGTCTGATATTTTTTAATATGAATAACATCCGTTATCTGTCAGGATTTACTGGCAGCGACGGTGTGCTGATAATCACGGAAAAGAAAATAATTCTGCTTGTTGATGGCCGTTATACAATTCAGGCGCAGGCGGAAGCGGCGGGCATCGAAATAGTCGAGTACCGTGATAAAATCAGTGGAATTAGCGGGGCAGCCCGCGACTTGGATATAAAACACATCGGCTTTGAAGCGGATTCGATTTTTGTGCAGCTTTATAATCAATTGATCCGGCAGCTGCCTGATAAAATCATGGTTCCGCTGGGTGAGGAGCTGAAAATGCTCCGCGCTTGTAAGGACGAGACGGAAATATCCTTGATGAAAAAAGCCGCGGAAATTTCTTCCGCTGCAATTTGTGGTTTAATTCCGGAAATCAAGGCCGGTTGTTCGGAAAAGGATTTGGCCCTGCAACTGGAAGTAATGGCACGGCGTTCCGGTGCGGATCAGCTTGCCTTTGAGGCGATTGTTGCATCCGGGGAAAATTCCGTTTTGCCCCATGCGAAACCGACGGAAAGAAAAATTAAGCGGGGAGATTTTATAGTTATTGATTTTGGAATTAAATATTGCGGCTATTGTTCCGATGAAACCTGTACTTTTGTTTTTCAGCAATTGACAGCCGAACAAAAGAATGCTTATCAAATAGTCAAACGGGCATATGAGCAGGCTGTTGCCGCCGTTCGGGCAGGAGCGGCCGCCGCCGCAATCGACCAATGCGCCCGCAGCACTTTTGGGGAAAAATATGGAAGATATTTTTCGCATGGTACCGGTCACGGTGTCGGGCTGGAGGTTCATGAAGCTCCCCGTCTTGCTTTCGCCTCACCGGATATCCTGGAAGAGATGATGGTGGTCACAGTCGAACCGGGACTTTATTTGCCGGGGTAGTGGGGCATCAGAATAGAGGATACGGTTTTGGTTAAAAAAAATAGTTGCGAAAAGCTGACAAAAATGGATAAGGAACTGATTATTATCGAATAATAAGCAGAGGGTATGCTGTTATGAAAATGTTTCCAGAAGATTTACTTTACAGTCGCGAACATGTGTGGGTGCGCATTGACGGCGATATGGCGACTCTGGGTATTACCGATTATGCCCAGGAACGCTTGGGAGAAATTCTTTCCGTTGAGTTTCCGGAAATTGATACTTTTGTGGAACGCGACGAGACATTTGGTTCCGTTGAATCCACCAAGGCGGTTATCGATTTGATTTCTCCGGTCAGCGGCATGGTTGTCAGCATTAATGAAGACATTAGCGATGACATCGGGATAATCAACAGTGATCCGCATGATACCGGCTGGCTGGTGATAATTGAAATGGACGATTTAGAGCAGCTGGACGATCTGCTCGATGCCGCAGGATATAATGATTTCATAATGCAAGAGGAAGAGACGGACTAAATTTCATTATGGTTTGGAGGTTTCTAGATTTCCAACGGTATAATGCATTTGAAAATATGGCCATTGATGAAGCCATTCTTCGGGAGACGGTAAAAAATAAAGTACCTCCGACGATCAGATTTTACGGCTGGCGACCGGCGGCTGTTTCCATCGGCTATTTTCAGGATGTAGAAAAAGAAATTAATGTGAAAAAATGTTGCGCCGCCGGTGTCGATATTGTCCGGAGAATAAGCGGAGGAAAAGCCGTTTATCATTGCAGTGAAGTTACCTATTCCGTTATTGCCTCGATCGAAGAAAAATCATTTCCCGCCGACATTGTGGGAACTTATAAAGTAATAAGCGATTGCATCACCCGCGGACTTGCGGATTTGGGAATAGTGACGGCCCTGGCGGAAGCCGGTCGTCCTTTACCGGGCGATGCTTTCACGGCCTGTTGCTTTTCTGTGCCTTCCCGCAATGAGCTGCTGGTGGCCGGCCGCAAAATTTGCGGCAGCGCTCAAATGAGAACGAGCGGCGGTTTTCTGCAGCATGGCTCGCTCCTGATGGATTTTGATCCGGTTCAAACGGCTTCTTTCCTCTTGCCGGCGCGGACTGATATCCAGTTAAAAACATTGAGAGATTCTGTTGCCGCGGTTAATGAAGAAATGAATAGAGTGGTGGATGAAGAAGAAATTTGCGCCAGTTTAAAAAGAGGTTTTGTTGCAGTATTGCGCAAGGAAATCGAAGCAGGGGCTTTAACGCCTGTTGAGGAAAAACTGGCGCATGATTTGATGCACAAATATAAAGATTTGGGACGGAATCCGGACAGGAAAGAATTTTAAAAGCGGTGGCGAATAACAAATGAAACTTCAAGATTTAGTAAGCAAAGAAATATTCAAACAAAACGGTTATCAGGCGCCGGAATTATCCGGTGCTATCAAGTTGGATGCCAATGAAAATCCATTCGGATTAAGGAAAAATTTACAAAAAGAACTGCTGGCGGAGTTCGGTAAAATAAGCCTTAATCGTTATCCCGCTGCCGGCGCTCCCGAATTGCGGGAGCGATTTGCCAGTTATTACGGCGTGCATAAGGATATGATTATGCTTGGTAACGGTTCGGAT
>CAYYBK010000075.1:0-791 GCA_964470015.1 uncultured Syntrophales bacterium | reverse complement strand
ACTGATTCAACTTCTTTGTCTGACTTTCAAGGGTAAGATCAAAGGAGTAATGGTTCCGGTGCCGACCTTTTCCATGTATAAAATTATCAGTATAAATACCGGGAATAAGGTGGCGGAAGTTCCGTTGAATAAAAACTTCGATCTTGATGTGGCAGCCATGATGGACAGAATTAAATCCAATTTCCCCGCTGTTATATATTTGAGTTATCCCAACAGCCCGACCGGTAATTGTTTCAGTAAAAGTAAAATAGAGGCAATCATCAAAAAAACTCCGGGAATTGTCGTTGTGGACGAGGCCTATGCCAGCTTTTCCGGCGCAACCTTGCTGCCCCTGTTAAAAAAATATGATAACCTGGTCATTCTGAAGACACTTTCCAAACTGGGTTTGGCGGCCATGCGGCTCGGTTTTCTGATCGGAAACAAGGAGTTGCTTGCGGAAATCGACAAGGTAAGGCTGCCGTATAATGTCAATTCACTCTCTCATGCTGCTGCCGGTTTCTTCCTTGATCATCAGGCGGAATTTTCCAAACAAGTCGCTGAAATAGTGGAACGGCGCGAGGAGCTTTATCGGGGGCTAAAAGATATTGCCGGTGTCAGACCTTGGCCCTCCCGCGCAAATTTTATTTTTTTTAGTTGCGCTTTTGATTCAGATCGCATATATACTCAACTTGCTGCAAGAGGCATTGTTGTTAAAAACTTGCAGGGCCATCCCCTGACCGGCAACTGCATTCGTGTTACGGTAGGAACACGGCAGGAAAATGCAGCCTTTTTGACAGCTTTAAAAGATATTA
>CAYYBK010000074.1:0-9175 GCA_964470015.1 uncultured Syntrophales bacterium | reverse complement strand
GGCGCCTATCTTCCCGCCTCTTATAAAGGGCCTTTTCTGCTCTGCCTTCTCGTCTGCGGCAGCTGCCTTCTTCTTTCTTTTTTTATTAGGGGAAAAAAGGAGACTAATTGAAGTCTTTCTGCAAGCGGCGCTTCCGGCTGCCGTATCAGCTAGCGCAGGGCAAGTACAATAAGCACGACTGCTCCCAAAATAAGTCTGTACCAGGCAAAAGGTAGAAACGTTTTGGTCTGCACATAGCGCAGCAGAAAGCCGATACCGGCAATACCGGTGAGGCAGGAAACAATCATCCCGATGATGAAATTTCCGGTGATCATTTCCGGCTGGGAAATTACCTGCGGCAATTTAACGATTGCGGCACCGAAAATGATCGGGGCCGAAAGCAGAAAAGAAAAGCGCGCGGCTCCTGACCTCGTCAGCCCCAGCAGCAGAGCGGCGGTCATCGTGATGCCGGAGCGGGAAACTCCGGGGATGATAGCCAGCGCCTGCGAGAGGCCGATTAAAAAACTCGTTTTGAACGGTATATCCTTCAATTCAATCTTTTTGGCGCTTTGACGATCCGCCCAGTAAAGGATTACACCCAGCAGGATCAGCATGACGGCGATTAAAGCAGGATTGCGAAAGATTGTTTCCGCGTGTTTTTCCAGTAGAAAACCGATAACTGCGCCGGGGACGGAAGCGGCAGCCAGATACCAGAATAGCCGACCTTCCGGGCTTTTAGCAGCGGTGAATCCTTTGGAAAATAGTTGCAGCCAATCCCGCCAGAAATAGATCGCCACCGCAATCAGGGTTCCCAGATGCAAGGCGATATCGAAGGTGAGGCCGGGGTCTTCCCAGTGAAAAAGCCAGGGCACCAATACCAGATGCGCCGAACTGGAAACAGGCAGGAATTCACCAAGGCCTTGCACCAAACCCAAAATAACAGCTTCCAATATCGTCAAAATTCACCTCTTTTTACATTACGGAACAATCCCCCAAGGCGGGTTCCGCATAATCATTATCTTAATATTTTCCGGTTGTCCATATTCTTTGTCAAAGCACCTGTTGTTAACATGAAAGCATTGCTATTATCCGCAAAAGAAGATGGGCGGGAAAATATATCTTTGCTGCAGCGGAAGTCATATGTCTGTTCATTGTCATCGGCTGACCTGTCCGGACATTGACACAGACTTTTAACAGTGTTACACAATATGACCAATAATGCAATTTACGGGAGGTTGTAAATGTCCGGACTGGTCAGATTTGGTGTTTCGCTGGAGGAAGGACTGCTGAAAAAATTCGACGATCTCATCCACCGCCGCAAATATACAAACCGTTCGGAAGCAATCCGGGACATGATTCGCCAGGAACTGCTCAAACAGGAATGGGAGGAAGGCGGCGAGGTTGCCGGCGCCATTACATTTATTTATGATCACCACACGAGGGAACTATTAAGCAAGATCACGGATATACAGCATGATAGTCAGGATGTGATCATCTCTACTCAGCATATCCATCTCGACCACCATCACTGCCTCGAAATTGTTGCGATCAAAGGCCGCGTAAGAGAAGTTCTGCGGCTGGCCGATTCTCTGAAGGCGATCAAAGGTGTCTGCCATTGTGCGCTCAGCATGACGGGAAATACCGACGAAAGCTGACGAATAGTTTCCGCTGCTGCAAACTGATCGCATCCGCTTTCACGGCAAAGATTTACCTTGGAGATCAATTGTCATCACGCCCGCTTTATGGATGAAGAAATTTTGTTAAATCAGCTCATGGAACTTGCCGAAAAACTGGGAATAGAAGTGCGGGATGAAAATATAAGCATGCAAGAGATATCCAGCGCAGGAGGACTGTGCCGGATTGAAGGGAAATACGTTTTACTTCTGAACTCCAGGATTACCGTCAGAGAAAAAAATCAGGTTATGCGGGAAGCATTGCGGCAATTTGATCTCAGCGGCATTTATTTAAGGCCCGCCATTCGGGATTTGCTGGAAAGTGAATTTTGACATTTTGCTGTATTCCGGAAGAACAACGAAGCGATTTAGAAAGAAATCGCCGTGGCAAGTAATTGTAATATAATGCCGATTAATAAAAGACGAACGATATGAATAAAACAAAGCTATGGACAAAAGATTTTATTATGTTGTCCATAATTAATTTTCTAACATTTTTAATTCATTTTTTGCTGTTCGTTACCATCGCTTCCTATGCCGTAACTGAATTCCACGCTGTCACCAGCCAAGCCGGTCTTGTTGCCGGTATCTTTATCATTGGAGCTTTATTCGGCCGGCTGGGAACAGGCAGCATCATCGAAGATCTGGGCAACAGAAAAGTTTTAATTGCCGGTGCCGTTGTTTTTATTGTTACGTCGGCACTATATTATGCCGCGGTTAATTTAACATTGTTGATAATATTTAGACTCCTGCATGGTATGGCTTTCGGAATAATGACAACAGCCGTCGGAACAATTATTGCCAAGGTGATTCCGGCGCACAGGCGAGGAGAGGGGATCGGCTATTACAGCATGGGCGCCATACTGGCCGTGGCGTTAGGACCTTTTATCGGCATCATCCTGATTCAATACATGAGTTTCAAAATGATTTTCATTTTCACGACGATTTTAGCCATCATCAGCTTTGCCATTTCTTTTTTCATTGATGAGCCGGCCACGGAATCGTCTGCACACAAGCAGGAAAAAGTTATGAAAAGGATGCGCCTTGCGAATTTTCTGGAATTTAAAGCGATACCGATTTCCATTATCATATTAATCATCGGTTTCAGTTATTCCGGTTTATTGACTTTTATATCACTATATGCGGAACAGATTCATTTGGAAAAAGCGGCAAGTTTCTATTTTCTCATCTATTCAATTACGGTCCTTATTTCGCGGCCGGTTTCCGGGCGACTTCTGGATGTGAGAGGGGAGAATTTTGTTATTTATCCGACTCTTTTTCTTTATGCTCTCGGTATGCTGCTGTTCAGTCAAGCCAATCAGGACATTACTTTATTGTTAGCCGGAGTAATCATCGGCCTGAGTTACGGGAACTTGATCTCCTGTGCGCAGGCGGTTTCGATTAAGGGCGTTCCGTCGCATAGATTAGGCTTGGCAACTTCCACCTATTTTATTTTTGTAGATTTGGGATTCGGAATCGGACCTTATATGCTCGGCTTTCTGATTTCCTACACGGGATACCGCGGTCTCTATTTGATGATGGTTTTCGTAATTCTGGCAAGCATTATTATTTATTATTTTCTGCATGGCAGAAAAGTTTCCGCAAAGCAGCTTCCGCGGATGTTTTCGGGACCAGAGTAAATTATGATTGAAGCCGGTTTTTAATGATTCCGGGATGGATGAAGTATGAGTGAAAAGGCGCGTTTTGCAATTACGATCAGCCGCCAGTTAGGTTCCGGAGGCGCCTATATCGGAAAACAGCTGGCAGAGAAATTAAATGTTTTCTATGCAGACCGCGAAATAATCAGCGAAGCGGCCAAGCAGCTTGCGGTATTAAAGGAGGAGCTGGAAGCACGGGATGAGAAAGTGCTTTCCTTCTGGCAGTCTTTACTGCAATCATATGCTGTCGCGCCGGATGCTTATATGCCGCCCCAGCCGATTGTTCCGGCCGACCAGGAATTATTCAAAACCGAAAGCGAGATAATAGAGCGCATTGCCCGTGAGCGCTCCGCGGTCATTATCGGGCGGTGCGGTTTTCATGTTCTTCGTGAACATCCGCATCATGTCAGCGTATTTTTACATGCCGGTATGTCTTTTCGCAAAGCCCGGCTACAATGTCTCTACGAGATAACGGAGGAAATTGCAAAAAAAATGATTGCCGAGAGCGATGCAGAAAGGGCTCGGTACAATCATAAATTTACCGGGAAAGAATGGACGGATGTCCGGCAGTATAACCTTGCCTTTGATACGGGGAAAGTGGGCGTTGATAAAAGCGTCGAGTTAATTTTACAATATCTTGCAGCGATATAACAATACCGGTTGCTGCCATAGTTGAGTTGGTTGCCGCACCGGATCCTTATCCGTTCCCGGATGTATCTGGCAAAATAAAACGGAGATGCTGAATGCATTTGGCTTTCGGCCGCTAATTTATTTGGTGTCGCGCACCGATATTACCCGGGGGTAGAACTCTCCCCATGCTTGGGAGTGCCAGTTCCGGATGCCGAAGGAAAAATTAAAATTAGCGGCTTCGGAACCGCCGGCTACCCAGGGACAGCAAGCCGTCAGCGTGATCAGGGTGGTCAGATGATAATCGTTGTTGCCGTCAATCGCGCCGTCGTGCAGATCTGCCAATTCATCCTGCGTCGGCAATCGCCAGTCCGCGTAACCGCCGCCGCGATAGTTTTCACAATATTTTTTCGCGTCTTCCAGTTTTATATCCGAGCCGTTATCCATTGCTGCCCACATCAAACTTGTCTTAGTGTCTAAAACGGTTCCGTTGTCATAGGCGATGAAGCGTCCGTCTCTTTTAATTTCGTTGGGTACGACTGCGGCGGGACGCGCACCCAGCGCGAGCCGCTGCTTCTTTTCTTCCAGTTGCCGGCGTCTTTCCTCCAGGGCCAACTTGTCGGCGAGCAGAGCTTCCTCTCGGGCTAGCCTTTGCTTTTCCGCAGCAATTTTTTCTCGCTCGTTATCAATGGTATCGGCAGCTGGCGCCGATGATTTATCTGTATCCAACATTATTTTATGGTCAGAACCGGTATCTGCCGGTGTTTTGCCGGCGCGCGGTACGAAAAAGAAGTCTCCTTCCAGGGATGATAACTCCCATGGTATCTGGCCTGTCTCTTGCTTCAAGCGGCTGCGCACTCTCATAAAAACGTTGTTAATTGATAATCCGGGTTTATCCATATTTCCCAGCAGCGCCCTGGTGTAGGGGCTGTTCGTTCCGTCACCATCGCGTGCTACCTGATTGGCCCCCGTGGAGTAAGAGATGAACGTTCCCGAAGGTGCGTTGCTGATTATAGCCAAGCCGCGGGCGGCATTGCGGAAGCTCCGGGAAAAAGGATTGTCGCGGCAAGCGTCAAGAAGGACAATGTTTAATCCATTTTCGGCATTTTCCATCTCCGCCAGCAGCATATCCGCGTTGATGGATTGAAACCGCACATCGGATTCTCTTTCTATCCGGGCATTGACCGGCACGAGGTAATTTATCCCGTTGATTTGCATGCCGTGGCCGGCATAGTAAAATAATCCCACGCCACGAACTCTTTTTAACTGCCGGCCGAATTCCCTGATTGCCTCGTCCATCTCCTGCAATCCGGCGTTTTTTTTGAGCGTAACGGAGAATCCGAGTTTTCTCAGCATATCGGCGATAGCGGCGGCATCGTTAACCGGGTTCTTCAGTGGAGCGGAAGTGTAGGTGCTATTTCCGATAACCAGCGCTGTTCTCTGTTCAGCTGCTGCCGGCAGCAGGGAAAGACTCAGAAGAATCATTGTTGTCAATGGCAGGATGATTTTACGCATCTTTGGTCGCATAGAGATTGCCGCCTGTTCGGAAGAATTGTTTTTATTATACTTCAGCCCCAATCAAATGACAATTGAATGATTTAAACATGCAGTAAAGGTCTTGACCTGGCTTCATTTCCGGGCTCTATCCGCTGGATTAATTATTATATCCATATCTGCAAGCAATGAATCGTAATTGAGAAAAAGGATAGCTTGCCAGCCTTTTTGTTTTGCCCGTTCGATGTGCCCCGGATCATCGTCAATAAATAAAATTCTGTCCGGAGCAGTTTTTAAAATTCCGGCGATGTCGTCAAATAAAGTAATGTCCCGTTTTCCCTTCCCGACGTGGTAACTGTTGAAAACGTAATCAAACCATTTAAAGCAATCGAAGCGGGCATTTAACTTATCCAGCATATCGGTTTGATCGCTCAATATGCCGACAGTTAAGTTGTCCGCTTTTAACTTTTTAACAAGATCGATCATTTGGTTTCGTAATTGAAACCGCGACATTACTTCCTGCATTAAGGAGGCGTCAGAACCACTAATACCAGTTCTTTTGCGCAATGCATTCCAAAAATCGCTTGCGGAACATTTTCCCAGAATATAACCGGTCTCGTAAATTATATCGTTTGCCGTTTTCAAAAAAACATCTGCATCCAGTCCGTGGGCACGGGCGATGACCATGTGTCCTTTTTTCCATCCTTCTTCCGACAGCACACCGCCGAAATCAAATAAAACAACGTCGATCAGGTTGTTTCGCCGGAGAGCTTTTTCCAAAAGATTCATTACTCCCCGGTAAATATCTTCATCTTTGCTGGCGCGGGGACCGGCAACGTTTAATGTCTTTATCGCATGACGGGCAATCCATCCGCGGACGGAAAAAGCGGCAGCGGATGCTTCGGAATATTCGTTTAAGTCAACATGCAGATACGGCCGCCGGTGCCTTTGAGCAAAGTCCCTGGTTAAGGCCGAACCTTCGGTTAATTCCCCGTGGGAAATGATCAATGTTCCGTCGGAATCGATAACATTCTGCTCGGTGCGGTGCGTATAGCTTTCCGTTGCCATTTCCTGTAAATTATAACACCCGGGTAACGGTCCTTCTTCCGTTTTTCTGCCTTTAGGCATCCAACCGCCGTGGGGGATATTGTTTTTGATGGCGAAGTCCAGCGCCGCTCTGTCCGCGCCGGTTTGCCCGCCGGAAATTATTTTCGTGACCATTGGTTTCCTTCATGCTTTTCTTGATATCATTTGTCCGTCGTTTCTTGTCTGCAAATCTTGTGAGAAGATGTCGACGATAAGGGAATGTCTATTCCCATAATATGACCCGGTTTTGAAAGTCAATTTTATACTTTAATTCTTTGAGCACGTCCATACCAAGCAGACCGTCAAATTTTGCAGCAGATCCCTTGTGCGGGACAATGAAGATATTCCGGTCGCGAAATATGTGTGGCCCGACCGTCAGGCTGCTTATTTTGATTACGGCGGCATCGACGGTGCCCCCACCGACAACGATCCCTTTTATCTTAATTGCTTTGTCCGGATTTATAAATAACCGGTCAGCTATTTCGGTGTTGATCGTTGTGCCCGACGCACCGGTATCCAGCAAGAGCTGAACAGGAAGCTCAATACTGCCATAAACAATTGTCACCGGCACCAAAATACTGTTTCCTTTTATCACGATATTCGTTGTTTTTTCACGGGATGTGGCGAGGACTGATTTTTCCTGGCCTTGCGTTCTGTTTTGTACCTGTGTTTTAGGCATTTCTCCAACAGTTCCGATAGGCGTGCAGATATGGCCGGCTAAAGGATAATTGGACATGGTTTTTTCACGGACCTGATTAATACAGTTATAAAACGTTTCCGCATAGCTGCCGGCGGGTATAAACAGGATGGCTCCAATCGCCAGCAATAACGCAGAAAGCGCTCTTCGGCCGACGGATGTACCATTATTCCGGAGCGAAAAATCCGGAGCTGCATTATTCGGAATAACGGATATGATATTTCCAGTCATCAGACTGCGCCTTTATTATTTGAGGCGTAAATATTAAAGAAGATATTGGTACCGGCATCAGTTCTCAACAATATTTACGGGACGTTTGTTAAACTGAGGATAAAGTTTAAGAGCATGAATGTCAAATCAATCTGCTAAAAGATATTAATTAAATCTTCATCACATAGATGGATGGCGAGCATATTCGGCAATGGATTTTTTATTGTCTGTAAGCGTAAGAGTTTTTAGCCATTAATTGGTCTCATTTTTTGCCATGGACCGGAATTGATTTTCTGCATCCCGGCCAGGATGTTACTTCGGAGCAGCAAGCGATTGCAGGTAAGCAGTAAGATTAATTCGTTGATTGGCGATGTTCAGCTTTCGCCGAATATGCTCCCGGTGACGGTTTATGGTGGCCGCGGAAACTCCCCTTAAGCGGGCTATTTCTTTGGTGCGTAATCCGTTGCGAATCATGCTGCAGATGTTGATCTCCACCGGAGTCAGGCTGTGATAGTGATTTACAATCCGACTGATGTAGGGAGATGTAATCTCTTCCAGATTGGTCTTTAATAAATCAATGTAGTGTTGTTTATCTGTCGTCATAACGGAAGCCAGGGCATGCAGAAGCGGCATGATTACATTTTCGATATTCAACTGCATATTTGCATATATTTGTTTTTTTTCATCCTCGATGTTGGCAAGAACCGCGCGCAACGCTGCATTAGCGTCCTGAAGAGCTTTTCTCTCCAGTAACAGCTTCTTATTATTTTCCTGCAATTCCTGTTCTGCCATGACCCGGATTGCAATTTCACCGATTCTCTGGGCAACTCCTTCCAGCAGTGCCCTTTCTTCTTTGAGAAACGGACCTTCGTCTGCCGCCGGCCGCTCTTCCTTATAAACAATGCTCACTTCGCCCACCGGCTCACCGCCGATTTGAATTGGCGCAGACTGCTGCCATGGTGCCCAAGCGAAATTATTGGCGGCGAAAATCTGTTTCCGGAAAATAATACGTGCACAAGCCACTTCCGCATACCGCCATGACTGAGGAAGGAAAGCGACGAGTGACTTAAGAAAATCTTCCAGGGAGTTGTGGTGATTTTCGGCCAGCCGCGCCATTCCATACCAACAATTCAATTCCTTGATGCGTTCTTGGAGTTCGATTTCTATATTTTCTTTCGACATCATCCGCCTCTTTGATTTTTTGTGTTTAATTCCGCGCTGTTTGCCGCGGGGAGTATTTTCGTTAAATACAAATTTATTATTACCTATATCATATAGGCAATAATAGTGCATTTTATGATTATTTACAGCAATGATTTTGTCAATTAATAGTAATATGAAAAGTGCTTATCCAATTGCTAATAATCTTTATGGCAAGGGCTGAATGTTGAACGAAGGGATGCGGCTAACGGAGAGGAAGTGTCTTATTCATGAACATCGTTTTGCAACCAAAAATGATTAGAGATTTGTTACCAACTGATATTCTCTTTCAAACCGCTTACTGGGGCAGGGTCAAGTCTCGCCTTGGCTGGCAGTCAGTTGCCTTTGATTTTCAATCATCGGCAGGCCAATCAGGGGATGTTCTGGTTTTGATCAGGCCGCTGAACAGTGGTATTGCCGCTGCCTATGTACCGCAGGGACCCGAAGCGGGACCTGACCCGGAAAAGTACGGTTTGTTTTTGGAAGCGCTGTCGCAGGCCATGATGCAGCATATCGAGTCAAATATTGCCTTCATCCGTTACGATCTCCCC
>CAYYBK010000073.1:0-9269 GCA_964470015.1 uncultured Syntrophales bacterium | reverse complement strand
CAGGCTGGCCGCCGACCGCCTGCCAGGCGCGGACGGGCGAATTAACTCCGCCGGCGATAAAGCGGCGGGCGCGGGTGAAATCAGTTGTCCTGTCTGAAGTCATCAAAAATACTCCGGAGAAATTTTTTTATATTCCTGTATGCTTTCGAGAATTAAAAAATCGCAGCTTTTTATTGCCGGGGCCATTTGTGCGACGAGCCGGGGAATGTCGTCATTTCTTGTGTGCAGCATGGTAAACAGGTTGTACTTGTTTTGAAAAGGCGGCTTCCTTTCATAACAATGCGAGATAAAAGGAAATGATGAAAATATTTTACCAGTTTCTTCCGTTTGCTCCGGAGGTACGGCCCAGACCACCAGTGCATTTCTTACAAACCCGGCTTCTTTATGGTTTAAAACGGCGCCGAACCGCCGCATGTACCCTTTTTGCCGCAGCGATTGCGCTGTTTTTATGACTTCATCCGCCCGCAGGCCGCAGCTGGCGCCTATTTTTTCAAAAGAGTGGCTTACCAGCGGAAGGTCATGCTGGAGTAAACGGGCCACTTTTTTTTCATCAGCGGTTATCTTTTCCATCGGCTGACTTCTAGCCTGCCTGCAAAATAAAATCAAGCGGCGAAGTGTTAAATATTTCTTGACAATTACTCGTTGCACCATTTAATAAGAAAGCATGGATTCCCGGAATGTTAAATTTTGCGGAAAGGAGGTGTTTACGGAATAAGGCACGAAATAATCATGCGGGAATTTAACAATAAGCTACATAATTAAAATCAGGAGGATTTACATGAAAAAGAGTTTAATTTACACGGTGTTGGCGATTGTATTAGTGATTGTTTCCGCTCCGTTTGTTTTTGCGGCTGATGCCGCTCCGGCGGGTACGGTCGATTACACCAAAGCAATCGTTATCGGATGCTCTTTGCTGGCAGCCGGTCTTGCTATCGCTTTCGGCACAATCGGCACCGGAAACGGTATGGGTGCAGGCTTAAACGGCGCAACGAACGCTGTCGGCAGGAACCCTGAAGCGCAGGGCAAAATACTTCTCACGATGATGGTTGGTTTGGCCATGATTGAATCTCTGGCTATTTATGCGTTGGTTATTGCGTTGATCGTGCTTTATGCCAATCCGCTTTTGAAGTTCATCAGTTAATATTTATTGTTATTATAGAAAATCGGGAGGGGGAGCGTACATCGACTTTCTCTCCCTTTTTTTATTCTTCGGGAGCAATACGGCTTCGTAAGCTCTTTTTTTCCGCCTGCTGGTGTTTGGCGCTCAGGATTTTTTCTTTGGCCCGCTTGCTGCGTTTTCTTTTCTGGCGGCGGATTTTTTCCATCCCCTTTTTTTCTTCTGCAACAAACCCTTGCTGTGCTTCCTCAATTTTATCCAGCAGCAGACGCCGGGCCAGAAAACGGTTTAAAGACTGGGAGCGTTCCCGCTGGCATTTTACGGCGAATCCGGTAGGTTTGTGCAGCAGATGAACGCAAGAGGAGGTTTTGTTTACTTTTTGTCCGCCCGGGCCCGAGGAACGGACAAAGGTCTCCGTGATGTCGCTTTCGGAAACTCCCAGCGCCAGCATTCTCTCCAGCAGGGCTTTTTCTTTTTCGGCAGAGACCGGCATATTCAGCCTTCCGCAGAGAATGCTTTCAGGGAATGGAATAAATTTCGACGCCGATCAGATGTATCCAGTTTTGCTCCAGGATTTCTCTGGCTTCTTCCAGTTTATCAACGCCGAGGATTAAAATCGTTTCTTTGCCGATGCGGTTGATGGTTGTGTAAAGATAATGGATGTTTATATCGGCCTTGGACAGCGGCTTCAGGATGGCATTCATGCCGCCCGCGTGCAGGGGCACTTCCACCGCCAGAACCGTTGTAACCTCGAAATTAAAATGATAGCTGGATAGAACGGCAGCGGCTCTGTCGGGATCGTTAACCACCAGGCGCACCATGCTGCTTTCGGTAGTGCTGGCGGCGGATACTGCTTTGGTGCTGATGTCTTCCGAGTCCAGAATATGGGAGAGCTTGGCGAAAGAACCGGGTACATTGCCCAATAATACGGAAATTTGCTTTACGGCCATATCGATAGTGTCCTTATTAATCTTTTATAAAATCATATCCGGCGGTAAAGGCCTTCTGATTGATTTCCGCCACAGATTTTTTCTTGCCGCCCATAATGGTTCCGAGGCTCTTCAAATAGACATCCGCCGGAACAATTGCCGTTTTTTTGATGAAAGTTCCCATCATGATGATATTGGCCACCCTGATGTTTCCCATATCCTGGGCCATGTCGCCGCAGGGAATGGCGCAGATTTTAACATCCTGCCGGCTGGGCCGGATGTTGACGATCGAGGAATTTAAAAAGATTGTGCCGCCGGAGGTGATTCTGTTTTGAAATGTGATCAGCGAGGGCGAGTTCATGACCACAAGGTAATCCGGTTCGGAAGCAACGGGAGAAGTGATTTCTTCATCCGCAACAACAATCGTGCAGTTGGCTGTTCCGCCGCGCACTTCCGCACCGTAGGAGGGCAGATATGTTACGTGGGAGCCCTTGTTCATTGCCGCGTGGGCCAGACTGTAACCCATCATCAGGACGCCTTGTCCGCCGAAACCGGAAAAAATTGATTTGATCATCATGATGCCGCCTCCCCGGATTTTTTCGCGGCGGGAAGATTGTCCTTGAATACGCCCAGCGGGAATTCTTTGCTCATCACGTTATCAATCCATTTACAGGAGTCGATGGAGCTCATTTTCCAGTTTGTTGGGCAGGGAGACAGTATCTCGATCAGAGAAAAACCGTGTCCATCCATCTGACACTGAAAAGCTTTTTTGATTGCTTTCTTTGTTTTGCTGACGCCGGCCGGCGAGTTCACGGCGCAGCGTTCGACGTAAGTCGTGCCTGGAAGCTGGGAGAAAAGTTCACAAACTTTGACCGGAAAACCTTCTGATGATTTATTGCGGCCGCCGGGAGTGGTTGTTGTTTTTTGCTCCAGCATCGTCGTGGGTGCCATCTGACCGCCCGTCATGCCGTAAACGGCGTTGTTCATAAAAATTACGGTGATGTTTTCTCCGCGGTTGGCGGCATGAAAACTCTCGGCGATGCCGATGGCCGCCAGATCCCCGTCTCCCTGGTAGGAAAAGACAAGACGGTCCGGCAGCGTGCGTTTTATTCCCGAAGCGGTTGCCGGTCCGCGGCCGTGCTGGGCTTCGATCATGTCGATATCAAAATAGTTGTAGGCCAGAACGGCGCAACCCGCCGGCGGAACGCCGATGGTGATTCCTCTGATTCCGAGTTCGTCAATAACCTCGGCTACAAGCCGGTGCGCGATGCTGTGTCCGCAACCGGGACAATAGTGGAAAACAGCTTCTTTTAAACTTTTTGGACGGCCGAAAACTTTTTTTGCCATGTTTTTTAAATCCCGATGATGATTGCCAGATTAATCTTTCTTTGCATAATAGCGTGCGACTACATTGGCCAGGTTCGCCGGTGTGGGTACGACGCCGCCCGGTCGGCCGTGAAACTCGATACTGGCGGTACCTTGAATGGCCAGGCGGACATCTTCCACCATTTGACCGGTGCTCATTTCGAATACGACAAAATTCTTGATTTTTTCCGCTAATTCGCGCAGCTGCAGCATGGGGAACGGCCAAAGGGTGATCGGCCGGAAAAGGCCCACTTTCATGCCGTTGTCACGCAGGCGCTTGATGGCGCCCTTGGCGATGCGGGCGGCCGTGCCGTAAGCGACGATAACCAGTTTGGCGTCCGCGGTCTTATATTCTTCCCGGAGCGGTTCCTTGTCCGTAATAATCTGGTATTTGCGGGCTAACTTCCAGTTGTGCTCCTCCATATCGATGGCGTCCAGGATCAGGCCGCGGATAAATTTGCTTTTCCCGTTGCCGGCGCCCCGGAGCATAAATTTTTCGCTGTATTCTCTGGGCTTGGGTTTTTTGAAGATAACGGGCTCCATCATCTGCCCCATCATGCCATCGGCCAGGATCATCACGGGCGTACGGTATTTATCGGCGAGATCGAAGGCATCCATGGTTAAATCGGCCAGCTCCTGACAGGTTGCGGGACCGAAAACTATCGTCCGGTAATCGCCGTGTCCCCCCCCGCGGGTTGCCTGAAAATAATCGCCTTGTGCCGGAAGAATATTGCCCAGGCCAGGGCCGCCGCGCATGATATTGACGATGATGCCGGGAAGCTCACAGGCGGCCATGGAGGAAATGCCTTCCTGTTTTAGGGAAATCCCCGGGCTGGAGGAGGAAGTCATAACGCGGGCGCCCGCAGCGCTCGCGCCGGCGATCATATGAATGGCGGCGATTTCGCTTTCCGACTGGATAAAGACGCCGCCCGGCGCATTCCGCATATGTTCCGCCATGTATTCGGTAAGCTCATTCTGGGGCGTTATCGGATAACCGGCATAAAAGCGGCAGCCGGCGCGGATGGCGGCCTCCCCGATAACATTGTTTCCTGACATCAAGACTTTATTCACGGTAAACCTCGATGGCTATTTCCGGGCACATGGTGGCACACAAGGTGCAGCCGGTGCATTCCTTGCCCTCTTCGGGGCTGACGGGATGATAGCCGCGGGAGTTGTATTCCTTCGTCGGGGCAATGCAGCCTTTAGGGCAGGCGTAGATGCAAAGATGGCACTCCTTGCAGAGTTCTTTGTCAATTTTTATATAACCTTTCAAAATTAACCCCCGAAACGATTTTATCCGGTATGATCACAATCATCCGGCGCGGGGCTTTTTTTACTCAAAATGACAATAATGTCAAGGAATAATTGCTGCGGCCGCGATTCCCGGTTTCCCCTCCGGCCGGTCATATTTTTGTAATTTGAAATCCTTCCAGCCTGATGGCCACCGAACGTTGGAGCAGTTCGATGGATACGACAAAAAGCTCTTTTTCCATTTTGCTGTCGATTACTATGCCCTCCACGCCGGCGAAAGGCCCGTCGATGATTTTGGCGGGTTCGCCGATCTGCGGGTATTGAAGGGAAAAGACCTCTACCTTCTTGCTCAGAAAGCGCCGGATTGCTTCAATTTTGCTATCCGGCACTGCTAGCGCTTCAGCATTTTCCTTTTTCCCCAGAATCCGCACGACGCCGAATGTTTTCAGAATGGACAGCTTTGTTTCATTATTGAGACAAGGGGTCTCCACAAAGAGATATCCGGAAAACAGCGGGATTAATATTTTCTTTTTCCGGTCTTTTCGCTTGCTCCAGACTTCTATCTCCGGTAAAAACGTCACCAGACCTTTTTGGGCAAGGCCGGAATTTACTTTATATTCATGACGGCTTCTTGTACTTACGGCATACCAGGGCATGACGGCACCAGTGCATTGATTTGTGCAATATGAAACACATATTTTAATATAGCAACCATCAGCATTTTGCAACGGAGATTTGATGAAGACTCTGCGGATCAGCGGAATTAAGCTTGCTTTGGAGGAAAGTGAAGATCGCCTGCCGGGAAAAATTACGGCTGCCCTCAAAATCGCGGAGGGCGGTCTTGGCGGACTGGAGATTATCAAAAGGGCGATTGACGCCCGGCGCAACAAACCGCCTCATTTTGTTTATGTGGTCAAGGCTATTGTTGCCGATGATGTGGTGGTGCCTGCCGGGAGCCCGGAAGGAATGCAAGTCCGGGAAATCGCCGATAAGCCATCCATCCCGCAGTTTTGCAAAACGGCGCCGCTGCAATATCCCGTCGTTGTTGCCGGCAGCGGACCGGCCGGGCTTTTTGCCGCATATGTGCTGGCGGAAAGGGGGGTGCCGGTATTGTTGCTGGAAAGGGGCGCTCAACTGGAAAAAAGAATCCGCGACGTCCGGACCTTCTGGGAAGAAGGCCGGCTCAACTCTTCCAGCAATGTGCTTTTCGGAGAAGGCGGCGCCGGAACGTTTTCCGACGGCAAGCTGACCAGCCGGAGCAAAAATCCTTATTCTTCCTGGGTAAAAAATATTTTTGTCGCGATGGGTGCACCTGCCGCCATCCTGACTGATGCCAAACCGCATATCGGTACGGACAGGCTGAGACAGGTACTGATCAATCTGAGAAATAAACTTACGGCGATGGGCTGCATTATAAAATTTGAAAAGCAGATAACCGGCTTCGTCATCCGGCATGGTGCGCTCTGCGCCGTCGAGATAAACGAAAGGGAAGAGGTCAAAGCCGGGCAGTTGATTCTGGCGATCGGCCAGAGCGCTGATGACACTTACGGAAAGCTCTGGGAAGCTGGTGTGGCAATGGAAGCGAAACCGTTTGCGATGGGCCTGCGTGTGGAGCATCCGCAGGAACTAATCAATGTCCTGCAATACGGGAAATGGTCCGGCCATCCGCAGTTGCCGCCGGCGGAGTATTTTGTGACGGCAGCGCTGCCGCATCTCCGGCGTTCCGTTTATACTTTCTGCATGTGTCCGGGTGGAGAAATAATCGGCTGCAGTGCTTCTCCCGGCCTTGTTGTAACGAACGGCATGAGCAATTCGCTGCGCAGCGGTAAATTCGCCAACAGCGCCGTCGTCGTTGATGTCCGGGTGGATGACTTTGCCGGAGCGGGTGAGCCGCTGGCCGGCTTGGTGTTCCGGGGAAAATGGGAACAGAAGGCTTTTAAGGCCGGCGGCGGCAATTATTGCGCTCCGGTGCAGCGGCTGACCGATTTTCTGGCGGAAAAAGAGGCCGTCGCTGTCGGTCCGACAAGTTTTCTTCCCGGTACGAAGCCCTTCCCGCTGGCGGGTGTTCTGCCTCCGTTTGTCGGTGCCGCCTTGAGAGCCGGTATTGCCGAGTTCAATAGAAAAATGCCGGGGTTTGTCACCGGAGAGGCCAATCTGATCGGGGTGGAAACAAGGACTTCGTCGCCGGTGCGCATCTGTCGGAAAAGCGACGGCCGGAGCGTAAATGTCGACGGCATTTATCCCTGCGGTGAGGGGGCCGGTTATGCCGGAGGAATCATCAGCTCCGCGCTGGACGGAATCAACGCTGCTGAACATCTGATTGCCAATCTGTCCTGAATCACTTTGTTGATTTCGGGCGACGATTTTCAAAGCTACCGGTGAGAATCATCATTTTTGATACAGGAGTTCTTCTCCCCGGTCCAGTCTGCCGATGTTTTCGGCCACCGCCTTGACGATGCCGCTGATGGAAACATCCGTTGATCCCCCGATGTGCGGCGTTGCCAGAACATTATAACGGAAGATCGGATCAGCCGGGTTAACCGGTTCTTCCCAGAAGACATCCAATCCCGCGCCGGCAATCCTTCCTTTCGCCAGCGCTTCCTCAAGGGCGTTGCGGTCCACGAGGCCGCCGCGGGAGAGATTGATGAGAAAGGGATTGCGTTGCATGGCCTGAAAAACATGCGGCCCGATCATGTTCTGTGTTTCCGGAGTCAGCGGCAGTGAAAGGACTACGTAATCGGACCGGTTCAGCAGAAAATGCAAATCCGCCGGTGTGCCGGCCCAGTCCAGTCCGAGTTCCTCTTTTGCCTGCTGGGGGTCGTGGCGCTTAATGCCGAGCAAACGGACATCGAAAGGCTTGAGCTTTCTGGCCAGCGCGCGGCCGATGCCCCCCAGGCCGATGATGCCCACCGTCTTGCCGGTGAGCGCCCGTCCTTGGGGCGTTCCCGTCTTTCCGCCGGCAATGCTCGCGGCCATTTCCCGAAAATTCCGGGAGAGGCCGATCATTAGATAAATGCCCAACTCCGCAACGGAGTCGGCGTTGCCGGATATAGCGGAGGGGACATTGGCTACCGCGATGTTCATCTCCTCTGCCGCCTGCCGGTCCACTCCTTCCAGGCCCGCCCCGCATTGCTGAATGAGCCGCAGCCGGTCGGCCGTGGCAAGCTGCTTTCGGCCTACTTTGCTCATTGTTGGAATCAGGACATCGAATCCCTGCAAACTGTCGAAACCGAATCGGCCGCTGGCTGCGAAATGATGCTGCGGCAGGGCGGTTCTTATTAAGCCCAGAAAACCGCCCCAGGCGTTTTCGTGAGCGGCGAAAAGGATATTCATGCTTGTTCCTCCTTAGCTGCTAGCAGCGCTGCCGGCGTCATTCCGGGCCGGCTAATCGAAGCGGCTGTCGATGACCAAATCGGCGCCGATTTTTCTGATGCGGCGAAAGGACAATCTCTTCGCCTGGGCAAGATTGCCGATCCCTAGATCACCGACGGCTTCAAGCCCTTTGCCGATAATTTTTGGCGCGATTATTGCCACCAGACGATCGGCTAAATTATTTTTCAATACCGCCGTGATAATCTGCGCGCCCCCCTCCACCAGCAGGGAAGATATTCCGCGGCCTGCCAGGATTTTAAACAATTTTTTTAAATCAATGTTTCCCCGGCGGTCGTTTTTCACGGTTATGATTTCCGCGCCGGCGCTTTTCAGGATTTCATAGCGGGCGCCCTGGGCTTTTTTCAGGGTAGCGATTAATGTTTTGGCTTGCGGAATGTTTTGCAGAATTTTGGCCTGTTCCGGAATGCTGAGGCTGGAATCCAAAACTATGCGCAAAGGGTTGCGGCCGCGGGCAAGGCGCACCGTAAGCGCGGGATTGTCTTTCCGGAGCGTGCCTGTGCCGACCAGAACCGCGTCATGCTCCGCCCGCAGTTTGTGCGCAAATTTGCGTGCCGCTTCCGAACTGATCCACTGCGATTGGCCGGTTGACGTAGCAATGCGGCCGTCCAGTGTCTGCGCATATTTTACAGTGACGAAGGGCATGCCGGTTTCCATGTAATGAAAGAATATTTCGTTGAGATCGCGGCATTCCTGTTCCAAAACACCGGTTTTTACTTCGATCCCCCGGTTTTGCAGGTTCTTGATCCCCCCGCAGCAGACCAGAGGATTGGAATCGATAGTGCCGATGACGACTTTTTTTAATTTATTCCTGATGATTGTTTCCACGCAGGGCGGTGTCTTACCTTCGTGACAGCATGGCTCCAGGGTGACATAAAGGGTTGCGCCGGCTGCATCCTCTTTGGCGTTACTGATGGCGTTGATTTCGGCGTGGTTGCCGCCGTACTGCCGGTGGTAGCCCTTGCCGATGATGCGGCCGTTTTTTACAATTACCGCGCCGACCAGTGGATTGGGGCTGACCCGGCCCCTTCCCCTGCGGGCGAGCTCGATGGCTAACTGCATGTAGTATTCGTCGTTTTTCATGAATGCCAGATACCCCATATTGCAGTGCGCTGTAAAGAAAATTATTGTTGATATGTGACATGATATGATAAGGATACAGCCGCGGATAAAAATATAAGTTTCTGTAAAATGAAAGGCAAGGAATAATAATGAAA
>CAYYBK010000072.1:544-9280 GCA_964470015.1 uncultured Syntrophales bacterium | reverse complement strand
GCTTTGGCCAGCTTGAGCTTTTCCTCATATTCCGCCGCTCTTTTATCAACGGACTCGTTGAAAAGCTTGATCTCATTCTCCAGCTCTTCAAGTTGTTTTTTACGGCGTTCTATTATGGAAAGGATGGGTTTGTAAAGCAGGATATTGAGGATATAGATTAAAACCAAGAAAGTAATTATTTGAATGATGATAGTATAATCTGGGAGAACACTGACCACGGCTTACCTCGTATATTTTATGTCCACTCGCCGATTAGTAATTAAACGTATATCTGCATGAATGGATTTTTATTGTAAATTCCGGTTACATTTTCATTTTGAAGCATTAAAGAATGCTGCTCCTGATAATCTCCTGACAGTCAAAAATTGCGAGTTACTAATCATAACCAAGTTTGCTTGTCAAGCTTTTTTATGGCCGCACTCCGAACTAAAATCATAAGATATCCGTTCGATCAGACCGCTTCCGCAACTGTTGTTTTCTTTTCGGTTGCTTCCGCCATACGCGACCGCCCGTCGAAGACAGCGCCCTCTTCCATGATGAATACCGGCGTCTTTACATCGCCATAAAACTTACCCGTCGAGTGGATGTTGATTTTTTCTTTGACATCGATGTTTCCCTGCACATCACCGCCGATGTAAACGTTGTTGACGGCAATATTTGCTTTCACCTGTGCTCCCTCGCCGATAACCAGCGATCCCTGACCGTAAACCTCTCCCTGAAAATCACCGTCAATGCGCACTGATCCGTTGAATATAAGTTTACCGATAAATTCGGCGCCCTTACCTAAAAATGCTCTTACTTCTTCGGCTTCTTTCTTTTTTTCCCACATATGCTTCTCCTTGCCATCGGCCAAATATTTTAAACTATCACTTTCCAGGTATAACCGGCCGGAAAAGCCGCCAGCAAATTCAGCCCCGTTCCGGTATCCTCCCGCAGGAAAGCGCGATTGGGGTCCATCATACCTTAGCAGCAATTATCTTCGCAAAAGCACCTTTTGCAATAATTATGCTGCTAGCGCTGCAAGATAAACCGCCTTACACTCACGTTCATTAAAAATCCTATCGACGTCATTAACACAATCATCGCGGAACCGCCGTAACTGAAGAAGGGAAGCGGAATACCGACAACCGGCAATATTCCCAGAACCATGCCGATATTAATGAAAACTTCCCATGCAATCAGGACGGTTATTCCAAAGGCGATTAATGTGCCTAATAAATCTTTGGAATGCAAGGCAATTTTTAACCCCCAGAAAATCAGCGATAGAAAAAGGCTGATCAGAAAAATGGCCCCGATAAACCCCCATTCTTCCGCGAACACGGAAAAGACAAAATCCGTCTGCTGCTCGGGCAGGAATTTCAGCTGCGTTTGCGAACCTTTTAAAAATCCCTTGCCGAATATCCCCCCCGATCCCACAGCAATAATCGATTGAATGATATGATAACCGGCCCCTAAAGGATCATTTTCCGGATTAAGAAATGTAATTAATCTGTCTTTCTGGTAACTTTTAAGAAAATGCCATCCGATCGGCAGCAGCAGCAGACATCCGGCTAAAGCAACAGCAACAGATTTCCAGTTTACACCGATGAAAAATATCAGCGAGGCGAAAATAATCATGATAATTAAAGCCGTACCTAAATCCGGTTGCCTGAGAATCAGTACAAAGGGCAGAAGAACAATCAGGAAGGGGATAAAAAGCTCTTTTAGAGTATAAGGTTCGTTGGATTTATGATCGTCAAAATAACGGGCCAGGGCAAGAATTATCGTCAGCTTCATTAATTCCGAAGGCTGGAAGGAAAAGCCGCCGAGAGAAATCCAGCGTTGCGAACCGTGCGTCGTATAGCCGTAAAAAAAAACCACGACCAGAAGCGCTATGGAAACAGCATAAATCAGATAGGCACCTGCGTTAATGATGCGGTAATCAATTAAAAAAACACCCAGCATGAAAAAAGATCCCAGCAGAACCCATTGAATCTGTTTAATGTAGAGAGGAATTTGCTTTTCGCCGACACTGAAGACGGCGGAGTAAATATTTATAATGCCGATCGCACAAATACCCAGAACGAGCGCCAGCAGCGTCCAGTCGAAATATTGAAAAATACGCCGATCAAACTTAAAGAAAACCATAACCGTCCCGAAAAATTATTCCTTAAAACGTTTCACACCGTAATCATTGCGGCATATTTAATGCCGGCTGACTCTGCGCTGCCAACTGCGGCTGTTTCACCGCTTTATCTTTACCTTCAAAGTAAGCATCCAGAATTTTGCGGGCAATGGGGGCGGCAACGGAACCGCCGTGGCCGGCATTTTCGACAACAACCGCTATGACAATTTCCGGATTTTCAAGCGGCGCAAAGCAAACGAATAAGGCATGGTCTCTTTGAAATACGCCGATTTTTTTCTCCCGGCGGGCTTTTTCATTTTCCGGCAAACCGATTACCTGCGCTGTTCCCGTCTTGCCGCTGACATCAGTATTGGGCCGCCGGGCGGCTTTCCCGGTGCCACCGGCCTCATTGACCACGCCCCAGAGAGCGCGGCCCAGTAGATCGAATGTCCTTTCACTCAGCGGCAGCTCGCCGTTCTTTTCCGGCGGGTAATCCTTGTAGATTTTGCCGTCGGCGGTTTCAATACTTTTCACCAGCTGCGGCTTCCACAGCGTGCCGCCATTGGCAAAAGCGCCATAGGCCAGGACAAGCTGCAGGGGAGTAACGAGATTGAACCCCTGACCGATTGATATCGATATCGTTTCGCCGGGCTGCCATGCCTCTTTCAGCCTCGCCAATTTCCATTGTTTTGTCGGAATCAAGCCGTTTCTTTCATTGGGCAGATCGACACCGGTGGCCGCCCCCAAGCCGAAAAGTCCGGCATAATAAGCTATTTTATCCACGCCAAGCATTCTCCCGACATTGTAAAAATAGACGTCGCAAGATTCTACAACGGCCCGGTGAAGGCTAATCGGACCGTGACCCTTTTTATGCCAGCACCGAAACGTTCTGTTGCCGAAATCGTAGGAGCCGTTGCAAAAAAATTTCGTGTCCGGCGTGATAATCCCTTCTTCCAGAGCAGCGGCGGCAACAATCAGCTTGTATGTCGATCCGGGCGGGTACTGGCCGGAAATCACCCTGTTGGACAAAGGCGTCAAGGGATTATTGGCAATCTTCAGCCACTGTTCATTGGAAATCCCGCTGTTGAACAGATTGGGATCAAAGGAGGGAGCACTTACCATGGCAAGTACGGCACCGCTGCGGGGATCCAGCGCTATGGCCGCACCGGCCTTCCCGTCGAAGGCTTTCCACGCGGTTTTTTGCATAGCGGCATCGATATTTAAGATAACATTATATCCGGAAACGGGATCAATACGTCCCATATTTTTTATCTCTTTGCCGTAAGCATTAACCTCTACCAACTCCGCCCCCCGGCGGCCCCTTATATAAGAGTCCAGGACTTTTTCCACCCCGTGTTTTCCTAAAATATCACCGGGAACGTATTCCTCATCTTCTTCCAGTTCCTCTTTGCTGATTTCCCCGGTATAGCCGATAATGGGAGCTACGGTTTCGCCGTCCAAGTAAAGGCGGACGGGCATAGTATCAACATAAATACCCGGTAGATCGAGTGCATTGGTCTCGATTACGGCAACTTTTTCCATACTCACATTCTTCTCGAGCCTTACCGGCAAATAGGGTTTCATTTTTTTGGGAAAAGTCTGGTCGAAAGTAAATTCCAGTGATCTGCGCTGATAAAGCTCTTTGATTTTCTCCACCAGCAGATCAGGGTCTTTACCCTTACTGGGCATGTAGAGGACATCGAAAGACGGGCGGTTATCCACGACAACCTGCCGGTTACGATCCATGATCAAACCGCGCAAAGGCATAATTTTCCGGAAACGAATGGAATTGTTTTCCGAGCGTTGCTTCAAATCATCTCCTTTGAAAACCTGTAAATACCAGAGCCTTGTGGAAAGGATGACAAGACCAAGCAGAATCAAGCAAACAACGATTTTAAGTTTCTGCCGGAATTCGGCCGGTTCCGGACCGTTCAGCAGATTTTGCTGGCTTGCCATACAAAAAAACCTCTATCCTGCGCATCGCGGAAAAAAATAGCGGAGCAAGCAGGCTAACCATGATCGCTTGCGCCAAAAGAATACCCGGATCATCGGATAATAGTTCAAACCCATAAATTAAATTATAAAATAAGATGGCTATAAATTCTTCTAAAAAAACACACAGCAGGGTAAAAAGAGCAATGAAATGCATTTTTTCGGCAATCAGCCGTTCCGATGCGAAAAACGAAAAAAGAAATACAAGAACATAAACAAAAGTAAATAAACCTAAAACAGATCCGGCCAGGCAGTCGAAGACAAAACCCAGAATGAACGCCGATAGCGCTCCTTTGGCCAGGTTAAAGCGGAACCCGGCATAAATCACTGCAATTACGGATATTTCCAAAACAAGACGGCCGGAAAACAATACGTCAGCGAAAGTAGTTTGCAGCACAATCAGAATTACAGAAAAAAAAGGCAACAGCAAATAATAAACCACTAATAGCCCCCCTTATCTTCTTTGGAGCTGTCGGGGATTAATACCAGCAGCTCCTCCAGCCGGGAAAAATCGACCGATGGGGTAACCCTGATTTTCAAAAAAAGTCCTGCTTCCTGTTTATCAACCTGACTGACCCGGCCGATCATCAGCCCTTTGGGAAATATTCCGCTTATTCCGGAAGAAATTACGGTATCTCCCTCCCGCACATCCTCGATCTTGGAAATATATTTCAACACATAGCCCTGGGAACCGGCACCGCGAATTATTCCCTGGGTACGGTTGCGCTGCACCAGGGCATCGATATTGCTGTTTTCGTCGCTCAGCAGAAGCACTTTAGCCGAATGCCATGAAACATCAACTATCCGGCCGACCAGACCCGGTCCGGCCAGCACCGGCAAACCGGTTTTCAATCCGTGAGATGTCCCCTTATTGATCAAAATAGTTTTGGAAAGGACGCCCTGTGCTCGGCCGATAACGCGCGCCGCGGCAAAATTGAAATGGCGTTCATTTTCAAGGTCAAGCAGCTGCCGTAACCTTTGGGCCTCGAGATAGCTTTCCTGATATAAAATCAACTGCTTCTGCAGATCATCAATTTTTCCCCGCAACCTTGCATTTTCTTCCGCGATACCCACCAGAAAGAGATAGCGGGACCAGGCATCACTTACGCTTTTAACGGCAGTATCCAAAATATTCTGCACGGGCGACGCGGCTTCCAATACAATCCTTGTCGCCACACCAGCGGAAGATTTATGCCTCAAGTTATAGGAAAGAATAAGAAGCGCGGCGGCTAAAAGGATAACGACAAAAATTATTGCTTTATAATTTCTAAAGAAAAACATTTTTTACCCAGCAGGAAATTAATAACCGCGCCGTTGGTAGGCGCTGTATTAAAGGATGGATAAACAGGATGCAACATACCTAACTTAGAAATTGCCGATTGCCTTACATCTCCTTAGCTCTATCAGGTAGCACAAGCCGATTAAACATGAAAGATCTGCAGGCGTCTTCGTAAAATTCCCTACACCTGAATGGTAACTTCTTTGAGCACGTCCAGCTGGTCCAGAGCCATTCCCGCCCCCCGGGCAACGGCGGAAAGAGGATCGTCGGCGATCGTTATCGGCAATCCCGTTTCTTCTCTGACGAGAACATCTATATTCTTAAGCAGCGCCCCGCCTCCGGTAAGGACGATACCTCGGTCAACTATGTCTCCGGCAAGTTCCGGCGGCGCATTCTCCAATGCATCTTTGACGGCATCGACGATCAGCGTAACCGGCTCCGTAATCGCTTCCCTGATTTCTTCGGAACTCGTTTCAATCGTTTTCGGAATACCGGAAATCAAATCCCGGCCTTTGACATCGATCGTCTTCATCTCATCCATCGGGTAAGCGCAGCCTATTTCGAGCTTGATTATTTCCGCCGTCCGTTCCCCGATGAGCAGACTGTACTTGCGTTTCATATACTGGACAATCTCTTCATCAATCTTATCACCGGCAACCCGCACGGATTTCGAATAAACTATTCCGGCCAGGGAGATGACCGCAACTTCCGTAGTCCCGCCGCCAATATCAACGACCATGGAGCTCGTCGGTTCGGCAATCGGCAAGCCGGCACCGATTGCCGCAGCCATCGGTTCTTCGATCAGATATATTTCCCGGGCGCCGGCCGATTCCACCGTTTCCCGCACCGCCCGCCGCTCCACCTGCGTGATGCCGGACGGAACAGAGACTATAATGCGGGGACGCACCAAGGACTTGCGGTTGTGCACACAGAGAATGAAATGCTTCAACATCGCTTCCGTAATATCGAAATCGGCGATAACACCGTCGCGCATCGGTCTGATGGCTACGATATTGCCCGGCGTTCGACCCAGCATGTTTTTGGCTTCGTTGCCGACGGCAAGGACTTTCTTCATCCCCCTTGCATCTTTATGCACGGCGACAACCGAAGGTTCATTCAGAACAATTCCTTTCCCTTTAACATAAACGAGGGTATTGGCTGTGCCCAGATCTATAGCCAGATCATTCGAAAATTTCCCCAAAATATAATCGAAGAGCATCTTTCCTCCTGTATTTTCAGCACATTAAAATAACGGCTTTTTTACGGTTTTTCCCTATACCGTATTTCCTTACCCTAATCAACGCCTTTTTAAATTGTGTTTGCATTTTGTAAATGACTGTAATACTAAAGCAAAACTTTCTTTGCCGGAAGGCTGATATTTTCACGTTTGAGGTGACTTTATGCTTAGATTTTTGCGTCGCAACGCACGCAGCTGGATAATGTACATAATCCTGGGAGTAATCATTTTTGTTTTTGTGCTCTATTTCGGCTCCAATAAAACCAGTCGAACTGCCGAAGCCATTGCCGTAATCGACAAGAAAATTATCAGCGAAGGAGATTTCCATCAGGAATATGAGCGACTGATGGATATAACCAGGCTTCGTTACGGCGCGAATCTGAACCCGGAAATTCTCAAGAAAATGGACTTGAAGAAAATGGCATACACCAGTCTGCTGAACCGGCAGGTAATCATTGCCAAGGCCGCCGATTTAAAAATTCAGGTTTCCGAGGAGGAATTAAAAAACATGATCATGGCCTCGCCGGAATTGCAAACCAACGGCTCATTCGACGAACGTAAATATCAGCAAATGCTGCGCTACAACAGAACTTCGGCGGAAGATTTTGAGAACATGCAGAAAGTAAATCTAACGGCAAACAAAATTGAAGCCCTCATCCGCGACGGCATTAAGATCTCCGACAAGGAGATTTATGATGTTTATGCCATCCAAAATCAGAAAATCAACGTCAACTTCGTACAGCTATCCGCCAAAGATATCAAAAAAAATATCGTTCCCGCAGAAAGCGATTTGGAAAATTATCTGAAAAATAACAGTAATTTATTCCGCAAAGCGGAGCAGGTGAAGATTGACTATCTGGCTTTTGCCGGCGCCGATTTTGCCAAAGCCGCCGTTAGCGATTCCGATATCAGCGATTATTACAGCCGCAATAAAGACAAGTTCAAAACAAAAGAGGGCAAGACCTTAAAGCTTGCCGATGCCCGGGCTGCGATCATTAAAGAACTGATGAAAATGCAGGGAATGCAAACCGCTTATACCGAAGCGAAAAAAGCTCATGACACGATTTACCAGGAAGATAACTACGAGGCTTATGCCGCTAAGAACAATCTGAAAATACATAAACTGGATTTCTTCCCGCTGAACAAAGTCCCGGAAAACTTCGCTGCCGTAAAGGATTTGGCAGCGACACTCATGAATTTGCAGAAAAATGAAATAAGCAAGGTCATCAAGGCGGAAGATGGTTATTATGTTCTGCGGATTCTCGATAAGAAAGCCGCTTATTTACCGGCATTAAAAGACATCAAAGCTGACGTGGAAAAATACTTTATCGAGAATGAAAAAAATAGCCTCGCCGAAAAAGAAGCCCAGTCATTTTTAGAGCACTTGAGAAAAGGCGATGCCTTGGACAAAATCGCCAAAGAAAAAGGATTAAAAATTAACGAAACAGGGCTCTTCCAGCCGGGAGAGATTATCCCCAAAGTCGGAATGAGCATGGAAGCGGCGGAGGCATTGCTTCAGCTTACGCCGAGTAAGCCGTATCCGGATAAACCGTTTCTGATTAATAATTCTTACGTAATCTTCAAATTCAAAGAAGTCAGCAGTATCGATATGAAAGATTTTGAAGCCAAAAAGGATCTGTACAAAAAATTCTTTATCTCCATGAAGCGGGAAGAGGCCATGCAAACATGGCTGGACGGCAACAAGGCCGCCATGGAAAAAGAAGGCCGGATTAAGATTAAGAAGGATTATAAAGATTTATAAAACGATCGGGGGCAGCGGGAAAAAGAAACGATGGGCAACCGCCTATTATTAAGCTGTTGATTCAAAAAAGCCTTTCATTAATTTTCCCGTTGATTACGGCAGTGGTTAAAAATGAAAAAGAAGTTGCAATTTTGTTTACATCTGCAACTTCTTTTTTTTATTTGGTGGAGCTGACGAGGATCGAACTCGTGGCCTCTTGAATGCCATTCAAGCGCTCTCCCAGCTGAGCTACAGCCCCGGCACTTCATTGATTAATTGTGCAGCCCCCTTAACATGCACGTCTGCCGGTTGTCAACAGATTTTAGCTTGACTTTTTGCCTTCCGCCTATATAATCGCTGCCCGTGCCGGAGTGGTGAAACTG
>CAYYBK010000072.1:0-534 GCA_964470015.1 uncultured Syntrophales bacterium | reverse complement strand
TTGCAGTCATGTCGGTTCGATTCCGACCTCCGGCACCAGTAATTTCAAGGGTTTGACGCAATCAGTGTTAAACCCTTTTTCTCATTTTGGGGCAAAGTGTAACTGTTCGTTCTGCTTTTCGATAAATTGCCGGCGTTTGACAGCTGCCTTTTTCAGGCACTAGATGCGGCGCCCTTTATTATAATCGTTGGCAGCTGTCATTCTGGTGAATACTTTTTAATGAAATCAATAAATCTTCTGTGAAATGGCTCTAAATCGCATTGCTTCGACCGGATCAAATAGAATTCTCTTTCAATCTGGCAACCATTGAGCTTGATTTCCGTCAGCAATCCCTGCTGCAACTCTCTCTTGATCGCATGAAGCGAAAGGAATGAAATACCAATCCCGGCAATAATCGCCTCTTTTACCGCTTCCGAGCTGCCCAGTTCACAGCAGATATTGAGCTGGGAAATGCTCGCGGCCATATGTTCTTTCAAATATGATTCCAGTACGTCGCGGGTCGCCGATCCCTTTTCCCTGGCCACAAAAGGCTCC
>CAYYBK010000071.1:7197-9365 GCA_964470015.1 uncultured Syntrophales bacterium | reverse complement strand
CGGAGCGACAATGAGGTCTTCAATGTTTAGCACGCCCTGTTTGCTTCTGGTCAGGTTAATTACCGGTCTGTGCAAAACAAGCTCATCGAGTTCAAACTGCTTCTGGAGCAAAGGCAGAATCCTGATTTTAAACCGCAGCGCCTCCAGACCGGCAAAGACATCGTTCGCCGCCACCGGTTTATCCTGTAAAGTAGCCAGTTCCAGCGGAGTCTTAAAATTGGAAACAGTCATTTTGCTTATCTCGATACCGGAAACAACGGAGAAAATATTGACGCCGATTTTTTCGATTCGCACCTGCCTGTTCAGCGCCTGCGACAATTTTAATTCTACAAACGCCTTATCGACAACAAGCATGATGACGATTCCGGCAGCCACAATGATAACTAATATTAATCCGGCTAAAGCACCGGCAGCGATCAATATTTTCTTCAGCATATATCCCCCGTTTAGAGATAATATTTCTTCTAAAGTAGCATAAAAATCAAATATTAACAATTATTCCGGGGGTCGCTTTATTTGTTGACCAGGCGCGCCATTTTCATTTATTCCGGAATACGCGCTGCCGATAAAAGATTTTTTAGATTCGGCGGCGGCAAGTTTTTTTGCCGCGCATAATCTTTTTCTTAAGATAAATGCCGCTGTTGAAAAAAATTGACATATAAAGAGAACTTCCATATATTTCCGCTGCAGAAATTAAATTGTTATTAATTTTTAAAAAAGTTCAAGGGGATGGATGTTTCTGTTCCGGAGGTTACATGGAAAAAGATGTTGCTTGTAAACGACCCCCTGCCATCGAATCCAAGCAATCCGCTAAAGTCATTATTTATCCCGCAACCGCCGACAGCATTGATCTGCCTGACTTTTCTTTTCGCAGAAAAAGCGCTGCGGATGCATTTGTCCCGCTGCATCAGTTTCCGGAGCAGACATTTCAAGGGCTGAATCCGGTAATAACCGAAAAAATGCAGGCGATTGACGATACACGGCTTAAATCGCTTTTGGAGCCGTTCTGGCCGTATGCCGCAGATGCCGATATTACATTAAACATCACCGGCCGGCGCACCGCCCTCTTAAAAATAACTGAAGATGCAAACAATGTTACATTGGAGATACATTGGAATTTATTAATCCCTTATTTCGATCACATTAAGACGCTGCCAATCGTTCATCCCGAAATCTTGGATATTTTTGCCGCCGCAGTTTTCCACTATACGGCCATAGCGATGAAAAATCCGCGCGCCGCAAAGAGCAAATTAAGAAATCTGATTGTTGCCGCCTATAAGACCCGGCCGGAACTTTTATTGGCTTCACTGGATATTTTCAACAAACAGAATATTTACCATATTCGCCCGACGAGAATCTGGCTCAATACCATTTCCGCCGCCAATGACCGGGATCGCCTGCAGATCGATGTTTCCGCCGTAACCGCCGTACCGCTTGTCGGAGAGCGTTTTCTGGAAGAAATTACCAGTTTTATCCATAAGATTGTGAAAAATTACGCCTTCCGTTACGTCGATTATTTATGGACGCAAAAATACAATCTTGTCTTCACCGGCGAGTGCGGTTCGGAAATGGTTACTTTCGAAGGCAAGGACATCGTTATTAACGTTCGCCCCCTCCTCAGACAGACCGACTGGAAGCCCGCCGTATATTTCAGCCTGGGCTATGCCGTCATTCTCGCCATTCTCCAATCGGCGGGCAGAAATGACAAAACAGAAAATGCCTACCTGGCGATGATGAAAACCTGGAATCGCTATCTGAGCTTCGACGAATCCGGTGAACGGCAGAGCGTGTGCGAACTGTACAAACTGCCCCGCTTGCCCGAAGAAGAGCACTGCCGTAACCTGCTGGAATGTACGATCGGCAAGAAGACAAAAGCTTTTATAGATGATTTTATCACTTTCATGAGATATTCGGCTAAAGAAACCTTCACGGAAAAGATGAACGTCATCGGCGAGGCGAGAGCAGGGAAAGACCCGGGAATTTATTTTGAGCAATTATCAGATTCCGTCCGCAATTCCAATGCCGCCCTGATGCGCAGGAATATCAATTACGGCAAATTGATTGAAGTTTTGCGCAACGACAACATCGATCACAACAAGCTCGCCGAGTTCTTACGTACCGGACGCTTGGGCAGCAGGAGCATCGTCGATGTAAGCGAATGGATTCTT
>CAYYBK010000071.1:0-7187 GCA_964470015.1 uncultured Syntrophales bacterium | reverse complement strand
TTCTTTCCCGGACCCTCCTGTACGACGTAATTAATCTGCCCAAGGTTTTCAAGAACGATTACAAAATGCTTTTAAAAGTTCTGACGAAGGTTAACAAAAGCCTGATTGTCTACGTCTGGACGCTGGGCATTGACAACGACCCCCGTTATGAAATGGTCAGCGCATATATTGCAAAACTGATGAATGATTTTTTTGTCTTTAACCGGGTAAAAATATATGAAATTGTCGCAGATCCCGTAGAGTGCCTGGAGGCGGAAGCAGTAACGGGATATCTTTTGAACTGGGCATCCCTAACTTTGGAGGAAAGACGCTCGATTATCAAAAAGATTGTAACGGGCTTGCCGCGCAATGTAGTTTCCCACCTGGACGTCCGGAGCGCCGACGACGTGGATAATCTGATCAGAATAATGAGTATCCGGTCGAGCGGAATATTCGGTTTTTACCTGCATCAGGCCTACCGCTGGGGAAGCACAAACGACGAAATAACAAACAAAATTCGTTCCCATTTCCCGGAATTGCTGAAAAATGCCCAAAAAGCCACCCTGCCGACAGAGACGGTTCGCGGCGGAGCAATGCTGCTCTTACTTCTGGCGCAGATTATTTCCGACGAGCGCGACGGTTTTGCCAAAAATATTTCCATTACGGAAGAGGAAAGAAAAGTTGTGCTAGGGCTTTTCAAACAGTGCCTGAGCTGGGATCAGCGGCATTTTGTGATGATGGTTGCCGGGATAGCGGCCGGTTACATGGGCTGTATTGACGGCTGGATCATGCAGCAATTCGACACCTTGCTGGCTCGTTATGACGGTGGCGACCGGGTGATGCTGCGCAGCGTGGTCCAGTTTGATATAGAAAATCTGATCGAACGCGCCCTGATCACAGCCAAGGAAGGAGAAGAATTCGCATTATTGAATAAAATCAGGCTGCTCTACTGGGGAGTTGATCCGATCATCAGCAACCAGACGGAAAAAGTACTTATCGCAATGGCTTCCCGGTATGGCATTCCGTTGGCAGGAAGCGCCATAGAAAGGAAAGACATTCGGGGGCTTGTGTTGAACCTGTCGCGTCGCATGAAACACGGACAGCGCACCCATAATGTCTAATGTTTTACGAATTTTACCCTTTCTTTTTGCACCGAAGATTTCCTTGACATACAAGGCCGAAATTTTTATAGTTTACGTCAAACAAAGACGGATCAATCGATTTTCCAGGCAGCACCCGTGCCTCTCCGCAGCTGCGTCATCCCGGGAGAGAGTCAACCATATTCGACCTGGGATGATAATCTGGTAAGGAGGATGAGAAATGAATATTCGCGAGGCGATAGAAAAACGCAGGAGCATCAGGGGCTATAAACCTGACCCGGTGCCGCAAGCCGTGATCAGAGATATTCTGCAGATCGCCCAACGATCGCCATCAACCATGAACACCCAGCCGTGGGAATTTTTTGTCGTGACCGGAGAACCGCTGCATAAAATCCGGGAAGAATGTGTGAAAAAACTTGCTGCCGGCGAAACGCCGCATCCGGAGCATCAAATTGTCGGGTGGCCCAATGACAGCGTTTACCGGATACGGCAGGTAGATCTCGCCAAACATATTTTTCAGGTCATGAACATTCCGCGGGAAGACAAAATCAAAAGAGCCGCCTGGCTCGAACGCGGCTTCCGTTATTTTGACGCCCCCGCCGCCATCATTATTGTTGTGGATAAAAAACTGTCTGAAGATGGGCCGCTGTTGGATGTTGGAGCCGTCATGCAGACCATCTGCCTCGCCGCAATGCACCTCGGTTTAGGCACTTGTATTCATGATCAGGGCGTTATGTTTCCGGAAGTAGTAAGACAGTATGCGGCCATACCGGATTCAAAGCGCGTAATCATCGCCATATCGCTAGGTTATCCCGATGAAAAAAACGTTGCCAATACAATTACCAGCAGCCGGGAACCGATCGACGGCATCATCAGCTGGAGAGGATTTCCCTGAACAAACGAGAATGAAACAACTTCGCTATTAAAAGCTTAGAATCTACAGGGGGTGGGATATGAAAAACGGAAAAATTTTCACAGCAATCGGTTTTATTTTATTATTAATGAGCGTTAGCACTGTTCCCGCAGCGGCACTGGAATTAGGCGCTAGAGCCTATTTCTGGTTTCCCGATCTGCAGACTTCCGACGTTAAAACAGTAAAAGACGGCGTGGAAGGATCGGATATCAATGTAAAGGATATGCTGGGTGTTGGCAACAAAGCGACCTTTGCCGTGGAAGCTTATGGAGGCGTAGGCAAACATCATCTCAGCTTCGCCTATACTCCATTCGGTTATTCGGACAGCGCCGTTCTTTCCTCCGCTCTGAACTTCAACGGCGTTACCTACGCCGCCAATACCGGCGTTGAATCGGAACTGAGATTTTCCATGTTTGATCTTAAATATCAATATGATATCATCAACCTGGAAAATATTCTGGCGGGTTTTTCCCTGGGCCCGATCGCCCAGCTGAAATTTATTACGGGCGATTTCAGCATTACCGCTTCCGGGCCTAATCTCGATCAGAACAGATCTTTCAACTCCCTGCTTCCCATGATTGGTGCGGGAGCGCATATCGGATTAATCGCCAATTTCCTGGAAATGCGCGCCCAGGTAACGGGCGGCGGTTACGGTTCCGGCAATTATTCCATTGAAGCATTGGCGGACATATCCGTTACACCTTTTCCCTTTGTTGACATCAACGCCGGTTATAAAATGGTCAAGATAGCCATGGACGTAAACGATTATGTGATGGATTCCCTGTTCACCGGGCCTTATTTAGCCCTGACGGTGGGATTTTAACGGACGGCAGGGCAGGTGAGGAGGATTATTACGACCTGCTCTGCTGATTATCGCATCAAATGGATTTGTCCTCTTTTATTCATCAGCGGCACTTTTTTATTCCCCTCCTTTCTTCAAGATCTTAAAGCGGATGTGTCTGCCACTTAAAATTTGATTTAATTGGAAATAATTATTAAGCATTGCAATTACGCCGTAAATTGATAATAGAAATGCGAGAAAGGAGAGGAGAACAATTCCCATCTATCGCCGTGTAACATTATTCCGGGTGCTGCAGATCAGCGCTCTGCTGCTGGCTCTTTTTCTGGTGCTGGGTGTCGTTTCTCTGGTCACCGGCAGCGTATCCATCGGCTGGAAAAAGGTTTTGCTGTCTTTAGCGGACGGCCTGACCGGCGGGCATTCCCTTTACGCCCAGGAGGAATTGATTATTTTTTCCGTACGCCTGCCGCGCATAATCTTTGCCGGTGTTGTCGGTGCATCGCTCGCGCTGGGCGGCGTTGTTTTTCAGGCGCTGCTGCGCAATCCGCTCGCCGATCCTTATGTCCTGGGCATTTCCGGTGGCTCCGCGCTGGGTGCGATCATCGGGATCCTCATCGGCGCGGGGGCATTTTATCTGGGCGTGCCGCTACTGGCTTTTCTGGGAGCATTGGCCACCGTTTTCCTGGTCTTTGCCGTCTCCGGCGGAAAAGGAAGCATTCTCCGGGATAATTCTCTTTTGCTTTCCGGTGTCGTAATCAATGCCTTTTTTTCAGCAGCCATTCTTTTCTTCCTTTCCATCGTTAACAGCCTGGAACTGCACAGCATCACCTTCTGGCTGATGGGTGATCTCGCCCGGGCATCGCTGCGGGAAACCGGCACTGCCACCGTCTGCCTGGTTTTCGGTTTCATTGTGCTTTACAGCCAAGCCGGCAAACTTAATCTGCTTGTTCAGGGGGATGAAACCGCCCGGCAGCTGGGCGTTAATGTGGAAAAGACTAGGCAGCGGATCTTAATTGCAACTTCGTTGATCACCGCCGTTGCCGTAGCGTTGGCCGGTATTATCGGTTTTGTGGGCATCATGGTGCCGCATATGATGCGCCTGCTGTTTGGCTCCGACCATCGTTTGCTTTTGCCTGCCGCTTCCCTCTTCGGCGCCTCATTTCTCGTTGCCGCAGACACCGTAGCCAGGGTAGTTCTCGCTCCGGCGGAGCTGCCGGTAGGGGTAATCACGGCGCTTTGCGGGGCGCCCTACTTTATATTTCTCTTAAAAAAGAAGGGGAATTAGCGATGTTCCTCTGCGGCCGCGACATTAATTTCAGTTATAGCAAAGAGCCGATTTTGACTGATTTTTCCTTTAGCATCGAAGAGGCGATGATCGCCGCAATAATCGGCCCGAACGGCTCCGGCAAAACCACGCTTTTGAAAATCATCAACGGCATTCTTTTCCCCGCCAACGGAAGTCTCTTGATTAACGGGGTGGATTCACGCCGGTGGCCGCGGAAAGAACTGGCCAAAACAGTAGCGATCGTTCCCCAGGAAAATTTTTCCATTTTCCCGTTTTATGCCGAAGAAATCGTCCTGATGGGCCGTTTCCCGCATTTAAAAAACCATCAATTCGAGGGTAAAAAAGACTACCGGATCGCACATGAAGCCATGGAGAAAACGGCCACACTTGCGTTTGCTTCCCGCAGATACGATCAGCTCAGCGCCGGCGAACGCCAGCGTGTTTTGATTGCCCGCGCGCTGGCCCAGGAACCGAAAATTCTGCTTTTGGACGAAAGCACAGTTTTTCTGGATCTGCAGCATCAGATGCGGTTTCTCTCGCTGCTGAGGCAGTTAAATAAGGAACAAAATCTTACGATTATCTTCGTAACCCATGACATCAATTTAGCCGCCGCCCATGCCGACCGGATAATTTTGCTTTACTGCGGTAAAAATTATGCTATAGGAAGTCCCGCGGAAGTTATTACCGCCGAAAACATAAAGAAGGTGTACGATGTCAATGTTCTGGTCGATGAAAACCCGCAAACGCGTTTGCCCAGAATGACATTGCTCACCTGAATAAAACCGCCAGAATGAGGAAGCCGGTGAAAAGCCGGTGCTGCCCCGCAACTGTAAGCGGAACGAAATCCACATGCATATCTTTTCGTCTTCAAAGGATAACAAACCGGCATAGCGCGAATGACGAAGCCGGCAAAATTATCCCTCCGGCGTAAAGATATCGGCCACTGAGGAAACAAAATCGGGAAGGCGTGGAAATTAGGATGCCGCAAGCCAGGATACTTTATGGCGGTCCAACTTACTTTAATCCCGAGGGGGAAAGGAGAAGCGCCATGAAGAAATCCTTTATTTTTATCCTGTTTTTTTCCGTTGCTGTCTGTCCGCCGGTACAAGCCGAGAACAAAAATGATGCCGCTCAGATTTTCACGATGAACGAAATTATCGTAACCGCCACGCGCGATACCCAAGAAACACGCAAAGCACCGGCCAATGTAACGGTAATCACAACCGAAGAAATCCAAAAATCAGGTGCCACAACTCTTCCGGAAATTTTGGAAAAGCTGGAAAGCATCACCTTTCGCTCATACAGCGGCAATGCCTCCCAGTCTATGATCGATTTGCGCGGTTTCGGCGGCGACAACCCCTTCGGAAAAACGCTGATCATGCTGGACGGCAGAAGACTGAACCGGCCGGATGCGGCTTCTCTGAACTGGCTGCAAATACCTGTTAACAACATTGAAAGAATTGAGATTGTCCGGGGTGCCGAAAGCGTTCTTTACGGCGATTCCGCCATTGGCGGCGTCATCAACATCATCACAAAAAGAGGCGCAGGGAAACAAAAAATAAATGCCGCCGTTACGGCGGGAAGTTACGGTTTGCACGATGAACAGGCCGGCATCACCGGCGCTGAAGGAAAGTTTTCTTACGCCCTGACGGGAGAAAACCAGAATATCGACGGATACCGGCACCGCTCGCGATTCTCTTCCCAAAGCGGCGGACTGAACCTCGGTTACGATGCCAGCGACAAGCTCCTTCTGGATCTGGGCCTTTCTTTCAATAAGACGACTTATGATATGCCGGGATCGCTCACCAAAAGCCAGGTGGAACAAAACCGGCGTCAGGCCGCAAACCCGGATGATGACGGCTCCGAAAAATATTTCAATGCCAACCTGAAAGCCGAATCAAACTGGGATAATTACGGTCGTTTCCAGATCAATTTTCTTTACGGGAGGAAAGATCTGGAAGCCAACATGGCTTCCTGGCCGACTTACAACGACAACTGCATCGCCACTTACGGCGTAGCCCCGAAATACATTCTGGAAAAAGCCCTTTTCGGGTATGCCAACAAAATAACGCTGGGGCTGGACTATTATCGGGAAAGCCTGGAGCAGAACCGCTACTCCGATTTGGCGAGAAAAACGAAGACGGCCTTCGTCGAGATGAAAAAGGAAAGTATGGGCTATTACCTGCGGGACGAATTCAGTATTCTGAAGGAACTCATCTTCAGCGCCGGCTACCGCACGGAGCGCGCCAGTCTTAGCGGGAAAGACACCAATACGGCTACGCAAACTGAAATTTTTGATGACAGCAAGATTTATAAGGCAGAAGCCTACGAAGCGGGGCTAACCTATCTTATCGGGTCGAAATCAAAGGCATTTGCGAAAATTGCCTCCGTCTATCGCATTCCGTTCACGGACGAACAGGCGGTCTATTCGGGCTGGGGTGCGGATGAATTCCTGAAAAATCTGGACAAGGAAAAAGGCCGGAGTTATGAAGCGGGCGCAGTATTTTATCCGCTGCAAAATATGCGGATCGGTTTAACTTTTTTCCGGGTCGATATGGAGGACGAAATTGTCTTCAATAATGCAACCTGGAAAAATGAAAATCTCGACAAAACGAGACACGAAGGAATCGAGTGCTTTCTTTCCTATGATTTAAAGTCATGGGGAAAGCTTTACGGCAACCTTACCTATCACCGGGCAATATTCGACAACGGCGCCAATACGGGGAAGACAGTTCCGCTGGTTCCCGATAAGAAAATCAACGCCGGTCTGGAAATTTATCTGCCCGGTCATTTAACACTGCGCCCCGAAGTACGCTATGCCGCCGACGCCTTTCAGGGCGGCGACAACTCCAACACGGCGGAGAAAGTCAAATCCTATACACTCTACGATCTCTTCTTATTTTACCGCCCGGCCTGGCGGAACCATAAGGTATCGGCCTTCGTCGGCTTGGAAAACCTGACCGACGAAAAGTATGAACTGATCTATTACAGCGGCTATTACCCGCTGCCGGGAATATTATTCAAAGGCGGCATTAATGTCGAGTTTTAGGTATTCCGCCGTTTTTTGCAGTCAGGGCAGGTCTAAGCATGTTTGCTTTTATCAATACATCC
>CAYYBK010000070.1:0-9414 GCA_964470015.1 uncultured Syntrophales bacterium | reverse complement strand
GGCCCCGACATTATGATCGCGGCACAGGCTTACTGTACGCGCCATAACCATCGGGTCTGAGGCATGAAAGCCGCAGGCGATGTTAGCGGAAGATATATAACGGATCGCCTCATCATCACGTCCCAGGTGATATGCCCCGAACGACTCCCCCATATCGCAATTGATATCAATGGCATTCGACATTTCAGACTATCCCGTCTTAAATTGTAACTGGCAGGTCCTTTGCAGAATTACGATTCCGGTACGGCATTTTTATCTTCATTTTCAGCCGGCGAAATTCACTTTTAAATATTTAACACACTCTGCACAGGCAGGCAAATAAATTCTTCTCCTCAGCTGCCGGAGTTGAGCAGTGCTGCTGCTTTTTAATCGCATATCTCAATCTCAAACAATTTCCCCCAAAATTTTCCGGTAACAAAAATTCTCCCCCCCTCGGGATCGTAAGCAATGCCGTTCAGGACGTCTCGTTCCTTTTCTTCGGAAATCATACACTGCAACGGGTGCAGATCAATCCAGCCCAATACCCGACCCGATTGCGGCGAAATGCGTACGACAACGTCTTCCATAAAAATATTCGCCCAGATTTCCCCCTGTATGAATTCCAGTTCGTTAAGATTAATTACCGGAATATTTTCATGAAACACTTTTATTTCTCTGATCATCTTGAATTTCACGGGATCAATACAGCGGATAACATTAGATCCATCGCTCCGGAAAAGATTTCGCCCGTCGGTTGTGAGTCCCCAGCCTTCGCCCCGGTAATTAAACATTCCGATTCTTTTGAATGCACTCAGATCATAAATAATACCAAGTTGGTTTTTCCATGTAAGCTGAAAAATCTTGCCGTTAAGCACCGCTATTCCCTCGCCGAAATAATCATGGTCGAGATTAAACGCTTGAAGAACTCTGCCGGATTTTATTTCTATTTTCTTTAATGCCGATTTGCCCTTCAAGCCGGTGGACTCGTAGAGATATCCCTTATGATAGACAAGCCCCTGCGTGAATGATTGCTGATCATGGGGAAAAGTATGAATAACGCGAATACTCGCCAGACGCGTCTTGCTTGATTTTAAATGTTGCATTAACGGACTGTGCGGAGAGGCGTCGGCTTTGTGTTGGAAGCAGATGCACAAAAAGAGTACTGGCGCCAGCAGTAAGATGCGGTATAGACATCTCATCTGCTGTTTACCAGAATCCAATTCCCCTGGCGTATTCAAACTGCCGCTGCCAGGGGATATTCGGATGCGCCTGATCTAGTGTACCGGCCTCGACAAGCTTGACTGCTTCGACATCGGCGGCAACGGGATGGTAAGCACGAATAAATCCCTTATCCGCGGATATGCTATGGTGATTGCCCGGCAGACAATCGCATTCCGCAACAATGTCAATCAATGCATTGATCACCACCGTTTTATTTTGAATCACCCGCCAAATCGCCGCTGCAGTTTCCACAAGCTTTTCCTGGAAAACATTTATGTCGGTATTCCATTTGATTTTTAATGCAGTCTCCGGACAAAGAGCAATACATTGGGCACATCCGATGCATCTGGTCAGATCATAGACAGGGAAATCATTCTCCGCCATCGTCGCCGCGCCGGTCGGACAAACCGCGACGCATTCACCGCATTTAATACAGCTCTCCTCGATGAGCTTCGGTTTCGCATCGGCATGCATCCGCTGCTTTTGCGCTCTGGAGGCAAGACCCATGGATATGTTCTTCAGCGCACCGCCGAATGCAGCTTCCAAGTGGCCCTTAAAATGAGAGAAAATCACAAACCCGTCTGCATCCTGCAAAACTTTTGCAACTTGTACTGTTTTAAAATGATTAAATCCGGCGGGTATATCCATAATACTTTTCCCGTCCAGTCCATCGCCGATTCTTACCGGACAGCCTAAATATTCCTCGGTAAATCCATGATCGGCAGCTGTATTTAAAGAGTCCCGGCCGTTGCGACGGCCACCGGAATAAAGCACTGTCGTATCGACAACAAACGGTTTGAGGCCGTCGGCTTGCAGCCACTGCACAATCTCTCTTGCGTAAGCCGGTGACAAATAATTTTTATTACCCTGTTCACCCCAGTGCAGCTTAATCCCAACATTATTCCCTTTCCGGAAGGGATGCGGAGTCCTCGCCAGCAGCGTTCTCAGCGCAGATATTCTTGATTCTTCACCAACAGAACATTCTTGGAAGTAAATTGAATTATTCATAATTCCCCTTCATAAAAGTTTGTCATCTGATAATCGCACTACAGATTTTTCACATATTTTATTCAAACAGTTTCTTGCCGGGCTTGGCCTCTGCCGCCCGCAGATAGAAAGGAACAAAAGACGCCGGATCGAGCAATTCGTTGCGCATATATTTTTCCCGTCCCAAAATGCCCACAGCCGACGCCCTTACATATTGATGGAGACCAGAGGCCAGCGCAGTTGATCCAAATTTTTCTGTCAGAACATCCCTGTACTTTACCGCTCCATCTCCAACGAATATTGTCTCCCGCCAGTCCTCCGGCATAATCGCGGCAGGGTTAACAATCCTTTCCGGATAAACCTGCTGCAATGATCCGTCAGCGTTATATTTGTAACCGGCGATATACACCTGACCGCGGCTCGCATCCATGACCGGACAGATCAGCGCCTTATCATGTTTTATGTTCAACGCAAGAGCCGCCAAGGCTGAAACGCCAGTACCTGGCTTTTCCGTGGCCATCAGCAAACCCTTCATCGTGCTGACGCCGACACGCAGCCCGGTAAAAGATCCGGGCCCAAGCGTACAGGAAAATAAATCGACATCATCAATCTTCATTTTCATATACTTGCAGGCCTGGTCGATCGCCGGCAGTAAAGTTTCCGAATGATTTAAACCGGTGTTTAGAACGGTATCGTAGACAACTGCATCATTATTCAGTAAAGCAACCGCCAGCGGCCTGGAGGAAGTATCAAAGGCAAGTGTCAGCATATCACTTAAAATATTTGAATATATCGCTAATGAAAGGCAAATTCATCCGTTCAATATCAATCATGATTACAAAAATCATCAGCATAACGAGAAGAGCAAATCCAATCTGCTGGGCTATTTCCTTTACCTTCGCGCTGATCTCCCTTCTTAAAACAAGCTCTACCGCGTAAAACATAATATGCCCACCGTCCAGAACGGGAATAGGGAAAAGATTGATCACTCCTAAATTGATGGATAGTAAAGCCATGAAAAGAAGGAAGGGAACAATACCTTCCTTTACTTGCGCACCGGCTACCTGAGCGATGAATATCGGGCCGCCTAATGTCCGCGGAGAAATTGTTCCTTCCAGCATTTTTACCAGAGCAACAACAGTGAGCTTGCTTATCTCCCATGTTTTTTCACCGGCAGCAAGCAGTGCGTCCCACGGGTTTTTTCTCTCCAACGCTACTTTTCCCGAGGGAGAAATTCCAATAAGATAACTCGGAATTTCCTCGCCAAAAACATTTTTCGATTTAGCGAGGCGCGGTGTGATTGAGATGCTTTTTTTCTCCATGCCCCTTTCGACGACTATTTCTACTTCTTTGCCTTTTCCTTCGGCAATTATTACGCGCACATCACCCCAGCCGGAAATGGTCTTGCCGTCGATGGATATTATTTTATCGCCGGGCTGCAAACCGGCGGCGGACGCGGCCGATTCCTTTTGTATTTCACCGATATCGGCGGTCAGGTTTGGCACGCCGTATATAAAGATAACGACAAATATTAAAATCGCCAGCAAGAAATTAAAGCAAGGACCGGCAAATACTATCAGCATTCTCTTCCATACCGGCTGTTTGGAAAAAGACCGTTTTTCATCCTCCGGCGCAAGCGACTCGCCGTCGGATTCACCCAGCAACTTGACGAATCCTCCCAACGGAATACAGGAAAGGACATATTCCGTCTCGCCGATTTTTTTACCGATTATTTTCGGGCCAAATCCGAGAGAGAATTTAAGTACGCCGACACCGCCGATTCTGGCCGCCAGAAAATGACCAAATTCATGGACAAAAATTAGCACACCCAGCAAAACTATTACAGACACTAAACTCGTCAAAATTAAATCCTTTCCAGCTGCTCTTTTGCTTTCTCCCGCGCCCAGTTGTCAGCATGCAATATATCTTCCAACGACGGGGCTTTTACGGAAAGATGATTATGAAGCACTTTATCAATTATCCTCGGTAAATCAAGAAATTTAACTTTTTCTTTCAGGAAAGCCTCAACGGCAATTTCGTTGGCGGCATTCAAAACTGCCGGCATTGTACCGCCGGCTATCCCCGCCTCATAGGCTATTTCCAGGCAGGGGAATCTTTTGATGTCCGGTTTATGGAAATGCAAACTTCCCGCGCTCCGAAGATCCAAAAACGGTAAATAATTTATTATTCTTTCCGGATAAGTCAAGGCATAGGCGATCGGCGTCCTCATGTCCGGAATGCCCATTTGGGCCAATACGGAACCGTCGACAAACTCCACCAATGAATGCACAATGCTCTGCGGATGAATCAAAACGTCAATCTTGCCGAAATCCAGTTGGAACAGCCATTTGGCTTCAATAACTTCCAGGCCCTTGTTCATCATCGATGCCGAATCAACGGTGATTTTCCTTCCCATTTTCCAGTTGGGGTGTTTCAGCGTCTGCTGCAGTGTAACTTTTTTAAGATCACCGGCCTTATACTTCCAGAAAGGGCCGCCGGATGCCGTCAATATAATTCTTCTGATGCTTTCTTGCGCTTGGCCTTGCAAACACTGGAAAATAGCGCTGTGCTCGCTGTCTACCGGCAAAATTTTAATTTTCTTTTCCTCGGCTTTTTTAGTTACGATATCCCCGGCCATAACCATAGTTTCTTTATTGGCCAGGGCGATGTCTTTTCCCGCTTCGATCGCGGTTAATGTAGGAAGCAAACCGGCGGCGCCCGATATTGCGGAAACGACAATATCGGCTGCATGGAAAGAGGCAACCTCATTCAATCCGCCCCGATCATAAACGATTCTTGTTGCAAATTTTTTTGGCAATTGTTTACGGAGTTCTCCGGCGAGTTTTGCATCGCCGACGGCGGCTATCCGGGGACGAAATTTTTCAATCTGGCGTTGCAATAATTTGATATTTTTTCCCGCCGCCAGCGCTACGACGCGGAAACGGTCGCTGTTTTTTTCAATAACATCCAGCGCACTGACGCCGATGGAGCCGGTGGAACCTAAGACAGTTACATTCTTCATTTAACCAATCACATAAACACGGTAATAATAAACGAAGGGAGCAATGAAAATAAGACAGTCCATGCGATCCAGCAGTCCGCCGTGTCCGGGCAACAATGAACTGGCGTCCTTTAAACCGTAATTTCTTTTAATCGCCGACTCACTGAGATCACCCAATTGCCCGATAATACTGCCGACAAACGCAAGAACTCCTATTTTCACCAATGACACATCAGGGAAAAAGCTAAAATAGCCGAAAATCAAACAAGCTGCCGTGCTTCCCCCGATCAAACCGATCGTTCCCTCTACTGTTTTTCCCGGACTGACCAAGGGTATTAATTTATGTTTTCCGAAATATTTACCTACATAAAGTGCTGTTATATCTCCGGCAAAGGCCAGCACCAACACAAAGAGAACCCATAAAACACCTTTATCCAAATTCCTCAGCAAAATAAAATGAGAAATCAGAAATGGTATATACATGCAGCCAAAAACTACTTTAATTACAGTGCTTATATCAAAATCAGTTTTCTGTACGGAACCGAGGAATACAATAAACGTTACCAATATGCAGAAGGCCAGTACCGCCAGTATCAGCTGGCTGTTATTGGAAAGCATGATGAAAGGAATGATCGCAGCAAAAATCACTCCCTCAATTTTTTCTTTTAAAAAACCATTCCCGAAAACAATATGGTTGTATTCCCATATACCACCGACCGCACACAGAGAAATTACTAAAGCCAGAACAAGCGGCGAGCAGAAAACAATAACCGCAAAGATAACAGCAGCCAAGATTAATCCGGTCAGCCACCTTTTTACGTAGGGATTTACCATTTTTATTCCTGATTTATATGCATTTACTACCGCTGATTTTTCTCCAGCTGCTCGCTAGTCAGCCCGAAACGCCTTTCCCGTTTTTGATAATTAGCGATTGCCTGCAAAAGATCATCTCTTTTGAAATCAGGCCAAAGAACATCCGTAAAATAAAGCTCGGTATAAGCCAATTGCCAAAGTAAAAAATTACTGATCCGGTATTCCCCGCTTGTTCGAATCAATAAATCAGGATCCGGCAATCCGGCCGTCTGCAGGTAGCTGGCAAACATATCTTTATCGATGTCTTCCGATTGAACTTTGTTCTTTTGATGATCAGCGAGTATTTTTTTTACGGCGGAAACAATTTCATCGCGGCTACCGTAGCCCAGGGCCAGATTTAAAACCATCCGGCCGTTATTTGCCGTTTTTGCTTTCGCCTCCAAAAGTTTTTCCTTTACGCTCGATCTCAGATGACTTGTCTCCCCGATTGTTACAAGCTTTATGTCCTGCTTTCGTAACTCTTCAGTTTCCTTAATTAAGTATTCTCCCAGCAGAGACATCAAGGCACTGACTTCTTCCTGCGGACGACCCAGATTTTCTACGGACAATGCAAATAGTGTAAGATATTTTATCCCGATTTCACGGCAGGTTCTGACTACGGTTCTTACTGCTTGAGCTCCTTTCTTATGGCCGCGAATTCTTCCGATCGTATGTTGTTTCGCCCAACGGCCGTTGCCGTCCATAATAATTGCAATATGCTGAGGCAGATCGTTCCAATTAATTTTCATCAAAATGAACCCCGGTAAATTGCTTTATATTAGCAGACGAAGTGATTCTTTTCAACACAGGACAAGCACTTCATCACCGATGAAAAACAAATGGGGAGCCTGAAGCTCCCCATTCTAATAATTATGTATTCTGTAAGCTATATTTCCATTATTTCTTTTTCTTTTGCGGCAAGAATTTTATCGACTTTATCGATATGGCTGTTGGTCGCTTTCTGAACATCTTCCTGCGCCGTAAACAGTTCGTCTTCTGAAATTTTGTTATTTTTTTTCAATTCCTTGAGTTCCTCGTTGGCGTCCCGGCGGGCATTGCGCAGTTTTATCTTGCCTTCTTCCGCCATCTTTTTCACAACCTTAACAAGGTCTTTGCGGCGTTCTTCAGTTAATTGCGGAATCGCCAAACGGATTACTTTCCCGTCGTTAGCCGGCATTAAGCCTAGATCCGACTTCTGAATCGCCTTTTCGATCGCACCGATTACTGTAGCGTCCCAGGGAGAAATAACTATCAGACGACTTTCCGGAACAGAAAGCGTGGCCATTTGAGCAATCGGCGTCGGAGTCCCGTAATAATCAACCTTAATCCCGTCGAGCAACGAAACAGAGGCTCTGCCCGTCCGCACCCTGCTGAATGACTTGTCCAATGCCGTTATTGTTTTATCCATTTCATCCTTCAGTTTCTGAAAAATCTGCTCTTTCATACTCATTCTCCTATGTAAGTACCAATATTTTCGCCGCAAACCGCACGCCGGATATTACCTTTTTTTTGCATGTTAAAAACAACCAGCGGTAAATTATTATCCCGACAAAGAGAAATGGCAGTTGCATCCATTACTTTAAGGTTTTTTGTTAAAACATCAATATAACTTATTTTTTTGTACATTACAGCAGATTTGTTAGTAACCGGATCACAATCATATACACCATCAACTTTTGTAGCTTTCATAATAACGTCCGCATTAACTTCCATCGCCCGCAGAGAAGCGGCCGTATCGGTTGTAAAATACGGGTTACCGGTACCTCCGGCAAATATTACAATTCTGCCTTTTTCCAGATGGCGAATGGCACGGCGTTGAATAAAAGGTTCGGCAACTTCGTGCATTTCGATGGAAGATTGGACACGGGTAAGGATACCGCGCATTTCCAATGCGCTCTGCAGAGCAAGACTGTTAATCACTGTTGCCAGCATACCCATATAATCGGCAGTCGTCCGATCCATGCCTTTCGAACTGGCTTCCAAACCGCGAAAAATGTTTCCCCCGCCTACAACAATGCAGATTTGGACATTCAAATCGCCCAAAGACTTTATCTCATCGGCGATGAAATTAGCCACCTCCGGATCGACACCCGATGACTGTCTGCCCAACAGAGCTTCCCCGCTTAACTTGAGCAAAATTCTTTTATAAACGGCCTTTTTTTTTGTAACCATTTATTTTTTGATTTCCTCGCCTAACTGAAATCGGGCAAAGCGGCGTATTATTATGTTTTCACCGGTACTGGCAATCAAGTTGTTAACAAGCGTTGCGACCGTTATATCGGTATTTTTTATAAATTTTTGCTCGGTTAGACAAACGTCCTCATAAAACTTTTTCAGTTTGCCTTCGATTATCTTATCCCAGATTTTTTCCGGCTTGCGTTCTTCACGCAATTGACTGCGGTAAATTTCTTTTTCTCTGTTTAATGCTTCTTCGGGAATTTCATCCGGCCTTACATAAAGCGGATTGGAAGCAGCTATATGCATGGCAATATCCCGGGCCGTTGTCTGGAAAGCATCGGTTTTAGCTACAAAATCAGTTTCACAATTAAGTTCAACCATTACGCCTATCCGTCCGCCCATGTGAATATAAGAAGCAACGGTACCGTCTTTAGCCGCTTTGGAGGATCTTTTCGTCGCTGCGGAAAGTCCTTTTTTCCTTAAAAAGTCAATAGCTTTTTCAAAGTCGCCATCGGATGCAGCCAGTGCTTCCTTGCAGTCCATCATTCCGGCGCCGGTTTTTGTTCTCAATTCCTTGACCATTGCTGAAGATATTTCCAATTTCATTCCCTCCTCAAATCATTACGGATCATTATTAAATTGTCTGATTTTTCTATCAGCTAATTATTCCTCGTTTTCTTTTTCCATTTCGACGCTTTCGGGAACGTCTGTTTCAGCGGACTTCGCATCCGTACCTGCCTGCGCTTCTTTATTCGACTCTGCTGTCAATTTTTCTTCAAACCGTTTTTTCCCTTCTATGACCGCATCGGCAAATTTAGAGGAGAAAAGTTTAATAGCCCGGATGGCATCATCGTTCCCCGGAATAATATAATCAATATTATCAGGGTCACAATTCGTATCGACGATACCGACGATGGGAATAGACAATTTCTTCGCTTCCTGAACGGCGATATGTTCGCGATTGGGATCCACAATAAATACGGCGGCAGGGTAAGTCTTCATATTTCTGATACCGCCCAAAACATCTTCCAGTTTTTCTTTTTCTTTCTGTAATTTTGATATTTCTTTCTTGGGAAACGCTTTAATCGAATCGTCTTCAAACATCTTGGATAATGTGTTCAGTCGGTCGATACTTCTCTTGATCGTCGCGAAATTGGTCAGCATGCCGCCCAGCCAGCGCTTATTTACATAAGGCA
>CAYYBK010000069.1:0-9537 GCA_964470015.1 uncultured Syntrophales bacterium | reverse complement strand
GACTGACACTGGAAGCTCCTTCCAGAAGCAGTGTTTTGAGTCCGGCCCGGGCGGCATAAATACCGGCGGTGAAACCGGCGGGGCCGCCACCAATGATGATGATATCGTAGTCGTAAGCGGGCAGTGTGGCTGTGCTCATAAAAATCTCCCGAAGATTTGATTCATAACTTTAATCAGGATTGAATGCTTTTGTAAAGTTTAAATTGTTTCCGGTTCCGGGGGAAATTAATTTTTATGATGTCTTTTAACTTGACACCAACGCGCATTTAATTTGTACTTAAGGCCGGAGCTTATACCCCGGCGTAAAATGAAGAACAAAGATCATCAGCCGGAGAATTCAGGGGGCATAATATGGGCAAGCTATTATTGATAATAATTTTTATTCTAACCGGGTGTGCGGCAAGTCAAAGTCCGATTCTCTACCCGAATGATCATCTCAAAAACGTGGGAGAAAGCAGCGCACAGAAAGATATTGAAGAATGTTCGCATCTTGCGGAGGCTTATATCCGGGACAATCCGGGGGCGAAAGTTGTCGGTAGTACGATCGTAGGCGGCGCCGGCGGCGGTGTTGTGGGCGGTGCCGTCGGAGCGGTGGCCGGAAGTCTGGGCCGCGGCCTCGGTATCGGTGCCGTAGCCGGGGCCACAAGCGGCCTGATTCGCGGAATCTATAAAGCCACGCAGCCGAGCCCGGTTTATAAGGCTTTTGTCAACCGTTGTTTGCAGGAAAGGGGGTACGACCCCATCGGGTGGGAATAAACCAAGGTAATTCCCCCGGTTGCTCCGGTTAATGTTTCTTACCGGATTTTTTCAAAAGATCGCCCAGTGTGCCCATTGTCTTCGGTGCCTTAGCTACATAGTTGCGGTAATCGGCGGATTCACTTTCGGTGGACGCATCCTGATCATTTCCGGTCAGATCAAGAGAAATGCGTTTGTTTTCGCGGTCGATTTTTTCGATTTTCACTTCAATTTCGCTGCCGGCGGTAAGCACTTCGCGGGCGTGTTTGATTTTCTTGCCTTTCGCCAGTTTGGAGATATGTAACAGGCCATCTACACCTTCTTCCAGCGTAATAAAGGCGCCAAAGTCGGCCAGCCGTGACACTTTTCCTTTGTAACTGCCGCCTTCCCGGTAACGTATTATTACTTCGTTCCAGGGATCGGGCAACATATCTTTAAGAGACAGGGTTATCCGGTCATTTTCCCAGTCGAGATTGATGATTACTGCTTCTAGCGTTGTTCCCGGAGAGTAAAGCGCTTTGGGATCCGCCACTCTGCCCCAGGACATTTCAGAAACCGGCAGCAGCGCCTGCACGCCGCCGATGTCGACAAACGCACCGAAAGCAAGAACGCTTTTTACCACCCCGCGCACAGTCATGCCTTTCTGCAGCGATGCCTTCAGTGTTTTAATTTTTTCCTGTTCAATTTTTTCCAAAAGCGGGCGCCGGGACAATATTATTTTACGGCCGTTATCGCCGTATTCGAGAACGACGAAATCTAATTTCTTGCCAACAAACGCCGCGGCGTCTTCGATTTTTTTCGTATCCATCTGGGAATAGGGACAGAATCCGCTGGCACTGGCACTGATCTTGACGGAAAATCCGCCTTTAATTTCTTTTTCTACCGTTGCTTCCAGGGAGATTTGATTTTGATAGGCGTTAACCAAATACTCATCCACGCTCTTACGTGCCAGCAGTTTGGTTGTAAAAAGTTTTTCGCTCCGCTGCGAGGAAATAAAATAGGCGGTTATCTTATCGCCTTCCTTTACCGTAAGATTACCGTTTTCATCGAGCAGTTCTTTTTTGTCTATATAGCCTTCGCTTTTTGCGCCCAGATCCAGAAAAATCCATTCGGGAGAGATCTTCACGATCACCGCTTCGAGTTTTTCACCAACGGTAAAACGCTTGGGTGTTGAGTATGACTCCTCCAGCATCTGTGCAAAGCTTTTTGTTTCATCCATATTATTTGCCTCTTTTTCATTGATAATTATGTCCGCTGTGCGTAAGCGCACATATTAAAGAACGGCTCTGATAGCATGAAAAAAATAAATTTTCCTCAAAAAAATTCTCTGCATCATCCGGCGGTGCGGATATTTTAAAAAGATATGGATAATTAAACAAAAATGTATTATGAAAAAACTATTTTTTTAAGGAGTTAGAAGACTTATGAGATTTGAAATTGCCCGCGGCGGTAGCGGTTTAACTTATGATATCCGCGGTATTGTGCCGTTAGCCAATAAATTCGAGAATTACGGCTTAAAAATCATCTGGGAAAACATCGGCGATCCCGTGCACAAGGGAGAGCAGATTCCCGACTGGATGAAAGAAGTTGTTGCCAACACGATAAAGGAAGACCTTTCGTTTGGTTATTCCCCGACCAAAGGCATGGAAGAAACCAGAAAATTCCTTGCCGAGCAGGTCAATAAACGGGGGAAGACCCAAATTACGGCGGAAGACATCATTTTCTTTAACGGTCTGGGCGATGCGATTGCCCGTTCTTACAGCTCTATTCAGCTTGACGCCCGTGTCATTATGCCGGAGCCGACGTATTCGACCCATTTTATGGCAGAAGTGCTGCACGCATCCTTTCCTCCGAACACCTACCGGATGAATCCATACAGCAATTGGTATCCGGACATCCGGGAGATTGAACAAAAAGTCAAAAGCCACAAAGCAATCGTCGGTATTTTGCTGATCAATCCCGATAACCCCACGGGGTTTGTCTATCCCCAGGAAACGCTCAAGCAGTTTGTGCAGATCGCCAAGGATTATGACCTGTTCATCATTGCCGATGAAACATACATCAATATAGTTTACGGGGGCAAAAAAACCGTTCCCATTTCCGATCTTGTGGATGGGGTGCCGGCGATCAGCATGAAGGGAATTTCGAAGGAGTTTCCGTGGCCCGGATCGCGTTGCGGATGGATTGAAGTTTATAATGCCGATAAAGATCCCGCCTTTGCGCGGTTCATCAATACGATTTTTCATCAGAAAATGTCGGAGGTATGTTCCACCACCTTGCCGCAGATGGCCATACCGCGGATTATGTCCCATCCGGAATATCAGAATTATCTGAAGCAACGGGTGCGGCATTATGAAAAGCTTTCCAGTATTGCTTATGACGTTTTTAAGGATGTTCCCTACTTGATCGTCAACCGCACGAATGGCGCTTTTTATATGACGGCGGTCTTTAATGAATCTGTCTTGAATAATCGTCAGACGCTGTCCATTAAACATAAGGAAATCAGGGAATGCGTGGAAAAGGAAGTCAACACGCCTATTGAACACGACAAAAGATTTGTTTACTATCTTTTGGGCGCCACGGGAATTTGCGTTGTGCCGCTGACGTCTTTCTTCACGCCGCTACCCGGCTTTCGCATGACTTTACTGGATAAGGACGAGGCGGAATTTACATGGGTTGTCAAGACCATCGCCGAGAAAATTGTGGAATATATTGAGTCGGCGAAATAAAAACGCTTTAAAAGCCGCGTTAAGGATACCCTGTAGTTTTCGGATGGTCGGCTGATTTAATTAATACGGGGCGGCAGCGTTTATAACGGACATGACAAAAAATCGCAGAAAGGTTTTCTGTCGGAACCTTTCTGCGATTTGCTTTTTGAAGATGATCTTAATCGCCCTTAAGCCACAATGTTTTAAAGTATTATCTTATCGCAAGGCATACCGGAAATTAATATTTGCGGCCAGTGCGGGTTCCCCGGCTGCGGTTACCGCCGCCCGCTCCGAAGTCCTTTTTCGGCCTGGCTTCATTAACGGTTATCGCCCGGCCATCCAAGATGCCGCCGTTGAATTTGCTGACGGCGGCGGTTGCGCCTTCCTCTGTTTCCATCTCGACAAAACCGAATCCCTTGGATTGCCCCGTGAATTTGTCTTTTACTATTGATGCGGATGTAACTTTGCCAGCTTCGGAAAAATTGGCCCTCAAGTCTTCATCAGTAACTTTATAGGACAGGTTGCCGACATACAGATTTTTGTTCATTTTCAATCCCTTTCTTTTAGAAATTCCTTTGACTCTTCATCCCCTCACGGGTTATCACAAAGCATCAAAATCGCTTTCATCGATCTCTCCGACGTGCAGACAAGAAAAGGAGAGAAGGAGATGGATTCGATTTTTATGCCTTACTTCACAGTCTTTAGATATGATTTCATGCAAACATTTCCGGCGGCAATTTTAGTTATTACCAGATGGTGACAGTAATTGCACTGCGCAGAGGGAAGCTTTATTTCCGGCATTCTAAAGCACTTTTCATAAACGCTCACACTATTGCATAATAGTCAAGAACGATTTTAGGCAGAAACTGTTTTCCAGAAAATGTTTGCTTAAATAAACTCGTTTTATTATATTAACGGCATTTCAAACAAGTTGGCACGCCAGGCGGAATCGAGATCATAAAGCGGATGAAGCCAATAATGCTGAGATGTTGTGGTGAGATGATTAAAATACCCAAATTAAAAGTCGGCACAAGAATCGATATTGTTTTTGAAAATGAAATAAAAAAAATGAAAAGAAGTGCCCATGTTATGAAGGCACTGGTTTATGATGTTAACGATGAGCAAATAATCATTTCGCAGACCTCTCCGGCACTGAACGGGGATTTTCTTAATCGCCGGGTGTTGATTTCTTTTCTGGACGTGGTTGAAAACCGCAATTTGCGCTTTGGTTTTTCCGCTCGGCTCACTGACTTTATAAATGATTATAAACTTGCTTCGCGGCAGCCGGTCGCGGCATTAGTGCTAAAACAGAATGAAGTGCCTAAACAGCTTGATTTCCGCATGTATTTCCGTGTCAAACCGCGGCTGCAAAGCGAGGTCAGTCTGGTACACCGGGCGAGGAACGAAAAAGTCAACCTGCTTGATATTTCTCTGGGCGGCGCCAGGTTTATTTGCCCGAAGGATTATTTGCTTAAACCTGCCGAAACAGTGAAATTCAAACTGTTCATCGGCCGCCTGTCATTTGATCTCAATGCCAGAGTGTGTGAGGTATGCGAACCCGACGATGAATCCGCGTATAAAAACATCTGTTATGTGAGCATCGAATTTGAATATGACAATAAACCACTGGAAGCTGCGTTGGGGAAAGCGGTTATCGATATTGAAAGGCAACTGCTTAGCGAGGGGAAGCTTTAACAGCGACGCGGGCGGTGCATAAATTAATAAAAGGAGGCAAACCAATGGCTAAATCAAAAGATGTGAAGAAAGATGCAAAGAAGAAACCAAGCAAGACGGCAAAAGAAAAAAAAGAAGCGAAAAAATTGAAGAAAGCGGAGAAAGCAGGTCTGTAAAAATATCTTTAGTAGGGCGGGGTAGTACAGGATAGTGCATCCCGCCCTCAGCTTCCGCCGGAAGGGTTTATTCAAGCTAAGCACTGCCGGAAAGACGGAAGGTCTCATACAAACAGTCTTTCCCGGGTATTTTCTAATCTTATTCATGCAATTTATTTTAGGGAAGGGAAAAGGTCGGATCAGCGAATGAGGAATGCCTTATGAAAATTACATTTCTGGGAGCGGCGAGAACAGTTACCGGATCTTGTTACATTATTGAAACCGAAAAATCGAGGTTCGCCGTTGACTGCGGCATGCATCAGGGCAAAGAAGAAATAGAAAAGCGCAATTGGGCAACAGATCTTTATGATCCGGCGCGTATTGATTTTTTTATTATTACTCATGCTCATATCGATCATACCGGGCTTTTGCCACGGATGGTGCAAAACGGTTTTCGCGGCCCTATTTACGCAACGGAGCCAACGGGTGATTTAATAAAAATATTGCTGCTGGACAGCGCGCATATTCAGGAAGTTGAAGCCGGTTGGAAAAATAAAAAAATGCAGCGCAATGGACGGCAACCCAATATTTTGCCTTTATATAATGTGACCGATGCCGAAGATGTCGGCCCGTTGATTAAAGCAAAAACTTATGGCGAGCCATTCCTTCCCGCTGAGGGTGTGCAAGTGAAATTTCAGGATGCCGGGCATATCCTCGGCGCGGCAATTGTGGAAATCTTTATCGAGGAAAGCGGCACATCAACAAAATTGGTTTTTTCCGGCGACATCGGCCGCTCCAACCAGTTATTGATGGAGGATCCAGCTAAGGTGCACGAGGCGGACTTTCTTTTTATGGAATCTACTTACGGCAACCGTAATCACAAGGGCGAAGAAGAGAGCTTGCAGGAGCTTGCCGAAGCGATAAATTACAGTTATGCCCGGCGGGAAAAAGTTATTATTCCCGCCTTTGCCGTAGAAAGAACACAGGAAATTCTTTATTCACTTTATCTTTTAAGCCTTGAAGGTAAATTGCCTCAGGACATTCCCATATTTCTGGATAGTCCCCTGGCCATTCAGGCGACGGAGATATTCCGTCGCTACCGGTCGTATTTTGATAGCGATACGCAAAAATTGATGAAAAATAATCAGAATCCTCTAGATCTGTTGCAGCTTAAATTTTCTTCAACAACGATACAATCCGTGCAAATCAATGAAATGAAAGGTCCGGCGATTGTTATTTCCGCAAGCGGGATGGCTAATGCCGGCAGGATCAAACATCATCTGCGGCATAATTTGTGGCGTCCGGGGGCAAGTATTGTCTTTGTTGGTTTTCAGGCGGAAGGTACTCCCGGGCGCAGGATAGTGGACGGTGCGAAGAAGATTCGTATTTTCAACGAAGATATTGTCATCAACGCTAAAATATTTACGATCAACGGTTTTTCCGCTCATGCCGGTAAAAATCAGCTGCTGGATTGGCTGGGTCATTTTCAGAATAAAAAGATGCAGATCTTCCTGGTGCATGGCGAGTTGTCCGTGCAGGAGCAACTTGCCGCGGCAATCAGGGAAAGATACGGTTTTACCGTAGAAATTCCCGAATATCTGGAAGAAATTCAACTGCAAACCGGTGCGCAATTGCAGTATGTAAAAAGACCGGAGCCGATGGTGCCGCAGTTTGATCTCGATGCAACACTGAACGAGCTGAAAGCGAAAATCCAACAGATCAGCGGTTTAAAACAAAAAATTTTGCTGTTGTCGCCGGCCCGGAAATCAGAAATCGGGGATTTGCTCAAAGAGGCAGGTGGCAGCTTTGATGAAGTCAAATCACGGTTGTTGTGAAGATATATACATTTTATAGCTTTAATTCCGGGTGGAAAAGCAGGGACATTTTTTCGACGGCTTCGATTATGCGCGGTGATGCCCGGCTGATCAAATCCGTATCGATCGGATAGATGTTATTTGTTTTTACCGCCGGTATTTCCCGGAATTTGTACCAGAAGTTTTTAACTGCGGCGAATTCTTTATCATTGGCCATCGGGGCAAACAGAATAATGTCGGGGTTGCCGGCGGTGATTCCTTCCGCGCTGTAGCGGGGATATCGTGCTGTAGCGGAACCGGCGATGTTCATCCCGCCCGCCAGGTCGATTATTTCATTAATTAACGTGTCCTTGCCGGCGGTTATTACCGGATCAAGCCCGATCTGAAAAAAAATCCGCGGTTTTCTTTTTCCCCGGACCTGCGCCGTAACCGCATCTAGGCGTTTTTGCAGCCCGCCGGCGAGTTCCCGGGCGTTTTCTTCCGTGGCCGTGATTTCGCCGATGCGCATAATGCTCTTCAGGATTCCTTTTGTATCGGCCGGATTGGTCACATATACGGTCAAACCTATCCGCTCCAGCTGCTGTACGGTTTCTTTTCTGTTGCCGTCAGCCGTGGCGATTATCAAATCGGGATGAAGCGCAACAATTTTTTCGATGGACGGGTTGATAAAACCGCCGATTTTTGGTTTTTGCCGGGCCGCTATTGGCCAGTTGCAAAAAGTTGTTACCCCGGCGATTCGCTCTTCAAGATTGAGAGCATAGAGTATTTCCGTTATTCCCGGGGCCAGAGAAACGATCCTTTGGGGAGTATTTTTGATAATCAGTTTCCGGCCGATTTCGTCTTGTACCTCCGCCGCATGGGATAGGCAGAAACAGGAAAAGATATACAGTGCGGCAACAAGTGCAATTGATAATTTTTTGATCATGATCCGCATACCCAAATTGTTTTTCCGGCGATAGTGGATTTATTCTACAAGTTTATAGTGGAAAGATGCAATTATATGTAAACGCGAAAGGCTGTAACTGCCTGGCAATGGTTCAAAAGGGGCGGCGGCTTTAACAATGCCCAGAGCTCCTTCATCAAGTACTTTTGATCCGGAGGAGGACATCAGGGCTGTTGCGGCAAGTTTACCGTCGGCATCAAGGGAGATTTTAACTATTGCCACTCCTTCTTCGTTTCTTTCATAAGCCGTTTGCGGGTATTCCCATATTTGCAAGATTTTGTTCCTGATCTTGATTAGATATGCGGCGTATTTTAAATCGCTGCTGTTCAGATTGACGGTAGCTTCCCGGCCGGTACTGCCGTTGATTGCTTTTGCCTTTGCGGCAGCGGTGTTTTTTTGATTCCCTTCTTTCGGAGGCGATAATTCCGGTAGCTGTTCTTTGATGTCCACATTGAATATTTCCGCTGGTTTGCCGCTGTCCCGCAGGTCGATCATACTGCTTGCCGAAATAAGTGCGACATGGCCGATGACGGAAATAATGACCGGCCAAAGTATTACATTTTTCGAGTCCATCTGGCATTGCTCCTAAAGCGACCATGAGCACACTAGCCCGCAATTCCGCAGCGGCTGACGGGACGATTTTATCTGATGCCGTGAATCATATACGGCATTTGCCACAAAAGCAACAATATGATAACAATAATGCCGATGAGAAAAGGATGCCACCTTCTTACGGAAAAAATGAACCCGGATGCAAGAAAATATCTCATTCCCCATAAAATGCTGACTGATTACGATTTCATGAAAATGGCGCTCGAAGAAGCTCGCCTGGCCGGCGGCAAAGATGAAGTTCCGGTTGGTGCCGTGCTGGTAAATGAGGGTGTGGTGCTGGCGAAAGGGCATAATTCGCTGATAACAACGAGAGATCCTTCCGCCCACGCGGAAATGATTGTGTTGAGAAAAGCTTCGGAGATCATCAGAAATTATCGTCTTCCCCAAGCCGAGCTGTATGTTACGCTGGAGCCGTGCATTATGTGTGCGGGAGCCATCCTGCAGGCACGCATCAAGCGGGTTGTATTCGGTGCACGGGACCCCAAAGCCGGCGCCGTTGTATCGCTTTATGAACTTTTATCGGACAACCGGCTGAATCACCAGACGACGGTAACGGAAGGAATACTGAGCGGGGAGTGCGGAGAAATTTTGAGTAGATTTTTTCAAAAAAAGAGGATAACATCCGCCGCCGCTGCGGCGACGGTCGAATAAGCACAGTTGCGGAGAGATACCGAAGTGGTCGTAACGGGATCGACTCGAAATCGATTTGGGGGCCACAAGCTCCCACGGGGGTTCGAATCCCCCTCTCTCCGCCAGAATTTTTAAAGATTAGTTATCGTTAAACGGTTTTGCCTGAGAAAAGTGGTTAAAACCGATTGCCCATAGCTGATGTTTTAATCAAGGAGAGATGTCCGAGCGGCTGAAGGAGCACGACTGGAAATCGTGTGTATGCCCAC